>CAZJLZ010000187.1:0-6995 GCA_964546775.1 uncultured Cryomorphaceae bacterium
TCAAAAATACGGGTCTGTGTACCCTGAATTTGTGGGGTAATGACTTCAACCGTACAGTTCAATTCCTGGGCCTGAGTTGAAGTACAGAATAAAAAGAGTGAAAAAACAAGCAGTTTAAATTTCATGGAAGCATTTTTTGGAGGTAATCGACCAAATCTCCGGCGACCTCAACCTTTGATTTTAACTCAAAACTAATCGATTTATTCTCATGGCCAATAAAGGATACTTTATTGGTATCAAAACCAAAGCCTGCTCCTTCGTCTTCAAGTGTATTGAGTACGATAAGATCCAGATTTTTGGCATTCATTTTTTTCTGCGCATTGACTTTACCGTCATTTGTTTCCAACGCAAAACCCACCAATAATTGTCCGGTAGGCTTGTTTTCACCCATCCATCGCAGGATGTCCGGGTTGCGCACCAGATTGAGGTGCATTTCCAGTTGGTTTTCTTTTTTGATCTTTTTGGTTCCAATTGTTTCAGGACGATAATCTGCAACCGCAGCAGCCATCACCACTATTTTATTATCAGCGTGGTGTTGTTGACATGCCTGAAACATTTCATCAGCGCTTACTACATCTATGCGGTTGATCAATGAATTTTCATGACGCAGGTGTGTTGGGCCACAAACCAGGGTTACCTCTGCTCCCTTGCCTGCAAAAACTTCAGCAATAGCAAAACCCATTTTTCCGGATGAAAAATTTCCGATAAAACGAACGGGGTCGATTAATTCATAGGTTGGTCCAGCAGATACAAGCACTTTCAATCCCCGCAAGGGCAACTGATCTTCAAGAAAATTATTAATCTGCCGAATAATATTCACCGGTTCAGCCATTCGTCCTTCTCCTTCCAGGCCACTGGCCAACTCACCATTTTCGGCTGGTATAAGGTGATGACCGAATTGTTGAAGTTGCAGGATATTTTTTTTAGTAGATCCGTGTTGGTACATATCCAGATCCATAGCCGGAGCAAAAAAAACCGGGCATTTAGCCGACATAAACATGAGCAGTAGCAGATTGTCTGCCTGGCCGGATGTCATTTTGGCGAGGGTATTGGACGATGCAGGAGCAATGATCATCAGATCTGCCCCTAGTGCCAATTCCACATGATTGTTCCAGGTTCCGGAATCGTTGTCCTTTATAATTTCCAAAAGGACCGGTTTTCCTGAAAGTGTTGATAATGTAAGAGGAGTAACAAATTCCGATGCAGAATGGGTAAGTATCACCTGAACTTCTGCTTCGGCCTTCACCAATTCACGTAATAGGAAAACCGATTTATAGGCAGCAATGCTTCCGGTTATCCCAAGAACAATTCGCTTGCCTTTAAGGAGCATGTGTTACTTTGCGTTGGGCGCAACGGCCTCTTCTTCGTCTGGTCGGCGAAAATATACGCGACCTTCTATGAATTCCTGAACTGCGATAGCATGCGGTTTGGGCATCTTCTCGTAGTATTTGGAGATTTCGATTTGCTCACGGTTTTCAAAAATTTCCTCGAGGTTGTCCTGAGAAGTAGCAAACTCCTCCAGTTTTGAATTGAGTTCTTCTTTAATCTCCATGCTGATCTGGTTGGCACGTTTGCTCATAGCTGCAATGGCTTCATATACATTTCCATTGCTTTCGACCATTTCTGCAACGTCACGGGTCACGGTATTGCGCACTGCTGAGGTATTCTTGTATTTGCTTGACATCTTTCTGTTAAAGATTAATTTTTTCTAATTCGCGAATCGTATTGTCGTAAATCGCTTCCGACTGTCGCAATTTTCTGCTGTTGGGATAGGAATCTACAAAGTTATGATAAGATTTGATTGTAGCATTTAAACGTTCCTGTTTTTTTTCTGTCACGCTACGGGTTGCCAGCAGATAATTACTTTCAAGAATCATAAACATTATTTCCTCTTTGTATTCAGTCGAAGGGTAATCCTTCAGAACATTATTCAAGGCAATAACGGCGGCTTTATACTGCTCAATATCATAATAAAGGGCCGCATTTTCGTAAGCTTTGTCCTCCAGTTTTCCGAGCAATTGTTCTACCAGAGCGTTGGTGGTATCTTTGCGGGTGGTCTCCGGATATCGCTCGAGAAACAGCTGAAACTGATCTATGGCACGCCGGGTATCGCTCTGATCAAGAGATGGAATGGGTGAATTCATGTAATGACAATAGGCCGACATAAAAGCACATTCCTCTACATACTCGCTGTTGGGATAGGTTTTGGTGAAAGTGTTGAAATAGAAACTGGCCAGATAAAAATCACGGATTCCGAAATAGCAGTATGCATAATGAAAGTAGACCAATTCGCTGCGGGAAGTTCCGCGTGTCATGGCAATCAGTTCCTCGAACAGCGGTAGTGCCCGTTGATAATCTTTTTCGTTGTAATATTCAAAAGCTTTTTGATACTTGAGCTCAACATCCTGACTCTTTAAGAGCTTATTGTACTTACTGCATGATGAGATCCCCGCTCCTACTGCTAAAATCACTACAAATGTGGCTATTCTCCAAAACATCCGGCAAAAGTAATACAATGCTTTCAAAAACACAGGCTTCTTCTATTTATGATTAATCAAATGGAAAAATTTCTTGTATATTGTTCACAAATATTTCGGACCAACTGGATGTCGTCTTTTTTGTGGAATGACCAAATAAGTCTACTTTTGCACCGCTTTTTAGCAAGGATATTAACCAAAAATTATCGCTTTGGATATTTTTGAAAAGATCAAAAACAACCGTGGACCGCTTGGTCAGTACAAAGGACGTTCTCACGGCTACTTTACATTTCCCAAATTAGAAGGTGAAATTTCAAACCGCATGACTTTCCGCGGTAAGGAATGTCTCATCTGGAGTTTGAACAACTATTTAGGCCTGGCCAATCATCCTGAAGTGCGTGAAGCCGACGCTCAGGCAGCGAAGGATTGGGGTCTTGGATACCCAATGGGTGCCCGTATGATGTCGGGACAAACCAGTCAACATGAGCAACTGGAACACGAGCTTGCCGAATTCATGCAAAAAGAAGACTGTATTCTTTTGAATTTCGGCTACCAGGGATGTATGTCAGCAATTGACGCCCTCGTTGATCGGAACGACGTTATTGTATACGATAGTGAATCGCACGCCTGTATCATTGACGGTCTGCGGTTGCATCAGGGAAAAAGGTTTGTCTTTATGCACAACGATATGGACAACCTTAAAAAGCAACTGGACCGGGCTACCAAACTGGTTGAAAAAACCAAAGGTGGCATACTGGTCATTACCGAAGGAGTATTTGGAATGAGCGGCGATCAGGGCGATTTAAAGTCGATTTCGGCACTAAAAAAAGATTATCAGTTCAGACTTTTCGTTGATGACGCCCACGGTTTTGGAACGATGGGGGCCAATGGCCGCGGAGTTGGAGAGGAACAAGGTGTGCAGCACGAAATAGATATATTGTTCGGAACATTCGCCAAATCAATGGCCAGTATCGGTGCATTCATTTGTGGTGATGAACAGATGATAGAATATTTGCGTTATAATATGCGCTCACAAATTTTCGCCAAATCACTTCCCATGCCTCTGGTAATTGGGGCGCAAAAACGGCTGGAGTTGTTGAAAACTCAACCTTCCCTAAAGGATAACCTGTGGAAAATCACCAACGCTCTTCAGTCCGGATTGGTCGAAGCCGGATTTTCTATCGGAAAAACCAATTCAGCAGTTACCCCGGTATTTTTCAAAGGAGAAATTGAAACTGCAACCAACATGACCGTCGAGCTACGGGAGAAATACAATATTTTCTGTTCACTGGTCATTTACCCGGTAGTGCCTAAGGACGTAATCATGCTTCGCCTTATTCCGACTGCCACACATACGCTCGAAGACGTTAAATACACGATCGAAACGTTTAAAGAAATGCGGTCGAGAATAGCAGCTGGCGAATTCGATACTACGAAGATCCGAAGCATGCCCGAAGAAAATGTTTAATCAGGAAAGTCAGAAATAAAAATTTAGTCAGAAGCACGGGTTTAATCGTCGTGCTTTTCTTTTTTAATCAGGCCTTTCATCAATACTTTCCATTGCGGCCAGGCTAAACCCCGTGACGCAGTCTCAGCAACAACGGTATTCCGGAGCGCATCCTTTGTTTCCTCATTGCCTTCATTGTTCGGGATTTCGTTTCGTCCGGTTTCCTTGGCAATCACCTCATTACCTTTGCGTAGTATAGTGAAAGTACTACTGGCCAAATCCGTATAGAAGTGGGCAATTTCGTCAGAATCACTTGTAGGATTTGGCGCCGGGCGAACACGAACAGCGCAGAAATCAGAATCCGTTTCAATATCGAATTCATTTTCGTGTAAAGATTCTATCCGGACCCAATCGTATCCATCACCAGAATCCAGTCCTGGCGCTGGTAGCTCGATGCGGATGTAATCCCCATGCTGCGGTTTTCGACTTACATGGTTTCCTTCGCTGTCGGTAAGGCGAAATTTACTGCTCATGACACTTTCACCCGTATATTCATACCAATGATTGATATCGAAAAGACGTTCGCATGCTTTCCGAAACAGAGCTATGGCCTCTGCCGTAGTGGAGCAATACTCAGAGGCAATAGCTTCCGTAGTTTTACCGGCAATTTGCGGCGGTGTTATTTGTTCTTGTTTGTTGGTCATGGCCTTCATCTCATTAGAAACCGCACTCTCTGACCAGGGCATTGTTGACGAGTTCCAGACCTCTGCTACCGGTATAATCGGCAATTGGTTCGGTGCGCCAATGAGCATTTCATGATGCAGGTTTATTTGTTGAAACGATTGCAGGAATTCAGGTTTCCTAATCCTTTGGCACATCAGCAGTTCGGCCATCTTTGGCATTGTTTCTCTCCTGCATGGTAGTTGAGTTAGGATCGACATCAGTATTGTCATCAATACTATTTTCGCTAGATCGATTCGTAGCATCCATATTGTTCATGTTGTTGTCATCACGGAATTGTTTCAGGTGATTCAGATGCTTTTCAAGAGTAGGGATTTGTTGTGCTACCCAATCCTGTATTTCCGAATCATTGGCTTCGTCAGAATGATCGCGAAATTTTTTAATCATTTTCTCATGAGAGTCGATCATCTCATTGATGTACTTTTTGTCGAATTCATCACTTTCTTCTTCTGCAAGGTTTTCATACTTATCTTGCTTATCCTCACTGATTGAGGTCGGTAACTGAATGTCTTTCCTCGAAGCAATTTCTTTCAATTGGTTGTTGGACTGTGTATGATCCTGGATCATCATTTGTGCTATTTCCTTGACACCTGGATTGGTAGCTTTGGATTGAGCCAACTCACTGGCCCGCACTTCGAAGAGTCCCCCGTCTGCGGCATGAACAGCAAATTCAGCGTCTTCTTTCAAATCGCTATCCTCAAAGCGATCTTCATTGGCTTTTTCGGCCCTTTCCTTACTGTCGTCAGGCGTTTCATTGCAACCGACCAATAGGCCAACAAATAGAAATATTAAAAAAAATGGAGTCTTCATGTGATTTTTCATGGTTGTAGGTTTTATGAGTGATGAAAAGGGATTTCAAAATCTATTCCTCGACAAATGCGCTCGTCAACACATTGAATTACAGATAGAATATCGAATAACCGATAAAAGAAAGATTGTGTAGAAAATACCGCAATTGTGTAATTTCTTCCCCCGCACGAAATGAGAATAATATGAATGACTTATAGTCAGAGTTTCACCAACCCGCTTTCTTTTATTAACCGAAATAAAAGTTCGCTACCTGCCTGCGACATAGCCAGCAGTGGAAGCCTAACGTGATTACCCATCACATCCATGAATTGCAGAGCCTCCTTTACACCAGCAGGATTTCCTTCTGCAAATAGTTGATGAATAATATTAATAAGGCGGTAGTGAATACTCCGGGCGTGTGCATAATCATTGGCGAAAGCTGCTTGAATCATTTCAGAAAATTCGGCCGGAAATGCGTTTCCGACTACCGAGATCACACCGTCTCCGCCGCAGGCCAAAAAAGGAAGAACCAGTGCGTCATCACCAGATATCACTAAAAAATCCTTTGGTTTACGACGGATGATGGCCATGCATTGTTCGAGATTACCGGAAGCTTCTTTTATTCCGATGATGTTTTTGCTATCGGCCAGTTCAAGAGTGGTTTCCGGTAGCATATTCGACGCCGTTCGACCGGGAACGTTATACATAATAATTGGCCGTGGAGTATGCTTTTCAAGTTCGCGGTAGTGGGCGACGATTCCGGCCTGGGTAGGTTTATTGTAATATGGGCTTACAGAAAGGATTGCGTCAACTCCATTCCAGTTCATCGCGTCCATTTCCGACAACAACTGTCCCGTGTTGTGGCCTCCGAGACCGTAGACAATGGGTATACGACCTTCGTTGATGTCCACAATAAATTCAAGTACAGCAGCTTTTTCTTCGGAAGACAGAGTTACCGACTCACCTGTTGTTCCCATTACCACCAAATACGCGGTATTGCCCCGAATAAGATGGTTGGTCAGCTTTTCAAGGGCTTTGAAATCTACTTTTTTATCTGCATGGAAAGGGGTAACCATGGCAACCCCCATTCCTTTAAACCGCTGTTGCATTTTTCTGTTTGTTGAGTATGGTTAAAAAATGGTTGAGCTTGCTTACATACTGATCAAAAGTGTTGGTTTCGTTCAAATCAACCATTAAATCCAACTGATTTTTTTTAGCGGGATTCCATGCACCCACTTTAAAGCGGGCTCTGGATTTGGCGAGCACATACATCAGTGGAGGATGTTTTTCGAGCGTAAAATCAATCAGTATATCAAAATCTTTGGCAATAAAATCTTCTACGTTGCCTGCGGTTGGCTTCATTCGCCAGTCCAGTTCGGCTGTCGTAAAATAATCGAGTTCAAGCTTGTGAAGTTGCCAGTGCGGTATGTGCTTGTCTTCGATATACCCCATTGCAAGAATATCCCGGATCCCATGCTCTGCTTTCAGATATTTCACGAATTGTTTCACCAGGATAAAAAAGGATTCATTCTTTTCTTTAT
>CAZJLZ010000188.1:0-5700 GCA_964546775.1 uncultured Cryomorphaceae bacterium
AGACTTCGCTTAGAGGAACATGCCCGGTTGCGACAGCCACTTTGAGACCCTCGCCCACCATCAGCATCAATGCCTGACCGGTGTTGCTGTAGTTGGCGAGAAATTCTGTCTGTCCCGGAAAATTGAATTCTTCTGATTGAACATTGCTCTTGTTGATCGGAGCCGTCACCAATACATCGACCTTGTTGCTCGCCAGATCTTCGGTTGCGCGGATCAATGACTGTACAGCGAGTTTTCCGGAAGCAGCAGTCGCTTTACCAAATTCAACCATTACTTCTTCATCAGAAATATTGATGAGATTGACGTGTTTGGAATGTGCGTCTTCCGCATTCTTGATCTCGTTGAATGAAAAATCAGTAATTCCCAGTGTTTTCCGGTGAAACATCGCCACCTTAAAAGAACCGTATACGACCGGTGTACAGATGCTCAGCATGCGGTTGTCCTGAAAAGTTTTCATGATCACCTCCAGACCAATACCGTTACAATCACCGAGACTGATTCCTACCTTAATTCTTTGCGACATCTGCTTTTGGATCTTTTACCGTGACAACATATTGAAATTCAAAAATTTATTTTGCAAACCCGACCGGTAAATTCTGGAGAATTCAAATTGATTGGCCGAGGCAAAATTAAACTTTTAAGAGGTAGGATGGTGGCTTGTTTTTTGATGAGTACGACAGGTCGTCGGAAAAAGGTGCATTCCGGGTATTTGCCTTATAATTCGTATCTTTAGACCCCTTTTAAAAAAATATGCGCTCTCTTTTAATCGGCTGCTTATTATTGTTTGTCGGAACAACTTCCTGGGCTACACATAACCGAGCCGGAGAAATTACTTACGAACATGTTTCGGGCACTACCTATCGCATTACCATTACAACTTATACAAAACTCAGCGCACCAGCCGATCGCGAATGGATGCCAATAGATTACGGGGACGGTTCAGCGCCGGACAGTATTCAACGAACATTTCTCGAAGATTATCCTTCACTTGATTTGCGCTATAACGTGTATATCAAAAACCACACATTTCCAGGCCCATCTGGTCCGGATGGCTACCGGCTGCTCTCTGAAGACCCCAATCGGAATATCGACATTCTTAATCTCGGAAATGAATTATCTGTAAACCTGGTTTTTGCAATTGAAACTTATTTACACATTAATCCGGTTGGGGGCGTTAACAATTCTGTACAATTGCTCAACCCTCCGCTGGACGAAGCATGTCTGTATGAAATTTACGAGCACAATCCTGCGGCCTATGATCCCGACGGTGATTCACTCACTTATGAACTGGTGCCGTGTTTGGGAATGGATGGAGAGTCGTTACCCATGTACGTAGATCCCGATCAGATAGAACCCGGACCGAATAACAACATCGACATAGATCCGATAACTGGTACGGTAACCTGGGAGTCGCCCCAGTTAGCCGGGCTGTACAATATTGCCATCCTCATCACGGAATTCCGAACCAATCCAATAACCGGTCAGATAACCAAAGTAGGTACTGTGTTGCGGGATATGCAGATTACTGTAATTACCTGTGACAACGATCCGCCTCAAATCAATCAATTACCGGACACTTGTGTGGAAGCCGGAGCAGCACTTAATTTTCAGGTAACCGCTACCGATCCCAACAACAATCCGGTAGCGCTTACGGCCTTTGGAGGTCCCTTCGAATTTAACAACAGTCCCGCGGTTTTCAGTCAACTTACATTGACCGGCCCGGGAAATTTCAGTTGGAATACAAACTGTGATCACGTTCGCTTTGCACCCTACCAGGTGGTTTTTAAAGCTACTGATACTGCTCCTTCCGGACCGTTGGTCTCTTACAGAACGATGAATATTACCGTAGTCGCACCGGCTCCGCAAAACCCCGAAGCAAATCCGCAGTTGGGTGCCATTCAACTCAACTGGGACGAAAGTATTTGTGAAGATGCCGACGCCTATAAAATTTACCGCCGAGCCGGCGAATATGGTTTTGAACCGGATCATTGCGAGCTGGGAGTACCCGCTTATACAGGTTATGAACTCCTTGCTACTGTTGACGGCCTGAGCAACACTTCCTATTTAGACGAAGACAACATTGCATTTGGCCTGCGATATTGTTACATGGTGGTGGCTTGTTTTCCCGATGGCGCTGAAAGCTATGCTTCCGAAGAATTTTGCGCAGAAATTGCTGCAGAGATTCCCCTCATCACCCACAATAGCGTTGGAGCGACAGATGAGAATGTAGGTAGAGATACCCTCCGATGGCAGCGTCCGTTTGACCTGGATACGCTGGAATTATTTACTGGTCCATACCAGTACAAAATATATCGCGGAGATGGATTTTCAGATGCCGGCGAACTGATTTTTACTTCAGCAGTAGAAGCCGTACTGTCTGATCTTCCCGGAGAATTAATAGTTGAAGATCTCGATACGGAAACACAGCCGAATGTTTATCAGGTAGAACTATTGAATGACGGTGTGGGAGTGACCATGTCAAACACAGCCTCTTCGGTTTTTGTAAACCTGGAACCGAACGACGAGCAGATGACGGTACAATGGGAATTCAACCAACCATGGGTGAATTTTAATTATGAGGTGCAACAACTCAACGATGCTTTAGAATGGGAGACCATTGGTGAAACCGGAGAAACTTCTTTTGTTCAGGAAGGCATTGAAAATGGCGAAGAATATTGTTACCGCGTAATCGCCTACGGATCTTATTTCAGTCAGCAATTTCCAGATACATTGATCAACTACAGTCAGGAAATCTGTGGGTTTCCTTTTGACAATACGCCGCCTTGTGCTCCGGTTCTGGATAAGAGTTGTTTCTGTGATTTATACGACGATGACGAAGCAAACGATGTTGACATCTTTAATACACTCACCTGGACCAACCCGAATGAAACATGCGAAGAGACCGACGACACGCAGGTTTACTATATTTATTATTCGTCTACCGAAATCTATGAATGGACCCTGGTCGATTCTGTTTTCGGAGCAGAAAATACCAGTTATGAAATCAACATCGACGGTTCTGTAGCGGGATGTTATGTAGTTACAGCACTCGACTATGATGCGGTAAACGACAGGCGAAATGAAAGTGCCCTGAGTGATCCTGTTTGTTGTGACAACTGCCCGGATTACGAATTACCAAATGTCTTTACTCCCAACAATGACGGCAGCAATGATTTCTTTGTGCCATTTCCATATCGGTTTGTAGAAAGCATCGATCTGGTCATATACAACCGCTGGGGACAACCGGTGTTTGAAACCACCGATCCCGACATTATGTGGGATGGATTTCACAAGGACTCCGGCGAACGGGTTACAGATGGAGTTTATTATTATGTCTGTCTGGTGAACACCATTCGCCTGGAGGGTATGGTTTCTTTTGAATTAAAGGGTTCTGTTCACATCCTGGACGGCAAGGACGTCAACTACAAATAAAAGTGTTTACCGGAATAATAGAAGCCATGGGTGAGGTGCTTGAGTTGCATACCGAAAACACCAATCTGCACCTTAAGATTTCCGCTCCTTTTTGTGAAGAGTTACATGTTGACCAGAGCCTTGCGCACAACGGCTGTTGTTTAACAGTTACCGAAGTTGGACCGGATCATTATTGGGTAACCGCAGTGGAAGAAACCCTCACTCGCAGCAACATCGGTCAATTGAAAACCGGGTCAAAAGTAAATCTCGAACGTTGTCTTAAAGTCAGTGACCGCTTCGAGGGACACATCGTACAAGGCCACGTAGATGGTTTGGGAATTTGTTCCGACATCGAAGACATGAACGGTAGCTGGAAATTCTATTTTGTTTACGACCGAATTGAACCCGGCCAGATTACCGTTCAGAAAGGTTCGATTACTGTAAACGGCACCAGCCTGACAGTAGTAGATTCCGGCGAAGAAAGTTTTTCTGTAGTGGTGATTCCTTACACCATGGAACACACGTTATTCGGCACTATGCAAATCGGTGATGCAGTGAATCTGGAATTTGATATTGTGGGGAAATACCTTGCCCGGATTCATCAACAGGCTCATTAGTTGATTAAAATACTACCGAGGCAATTTGTTTAACGGTATCTGATTTTCCCATTGTATAGTAGTGCACAACCGGAGCCCCTCGTTGAACGAGTTCCTTCGATTGCATGATTGCCCATTCAATACCCACCTGGGTGACGTCCTCATTCGATTTGCATTTAACGAGTTCATCTGCAAGGTCATCAGGAAAATCAATGTGGAATGTCTTCGGAAGAAACTGGATGTGTTTAAGGGTTGTAATGGGTTTCAATCCTGGTATTATTGGCACCGTGATTCCGGCTGCCCTGCAATTGTCAACGAACTCAAAGTACTTGCTATTATCAAAAAACATCTGGGTAGTAATGTATTCTGCGCCGGCATCTACCTTGGCTTTTAGGTATTGAAGATCTGTTTTTCGATTCAGCGCCTCAAAATGTTTCTCGGGATACCCGGCAGTTCCGATGCAGAATTCCGTTTTGTACGAACTCTTCATCTCCTGGTGCAGGTACAAACCGTTGTTCAAATCGGCAATTTGCTTTATCAGTTCGATGGCATAGGCGTTTCCTTCCGGCTCCGGAACGAAAGACGGTTCCGATTTAATGGGATCTCCACGCAATGCGAGAACATTATCTATTCCGAGAAAACAAAGGTCAATCAACGCGCTCTCTGTCTCTTCGCGACTGAATCCACCGCAAATTAAATGTGGCACTGCATCAACTTTGTACTTGTTCATGATGGCAGCACAAATACCAACCGTTCCGGGACGTCTTCGAAGGGAAATGCGCTTCAAAAGGCCATTGGGCATTTTTTTGTAAGCGTGTTCTTCACGGTGATAAGTAACATTAATAAACGGAGGTTTGAACTCCATCAGCGGATCGATTGCCGCAAACAAGGAGCTTATTTCGTTGCCTTTAAGCGGAGGAAGAATCTCAAAAGAAAAGACTGTTTTCTTAGCGCGTTTGAGATGTTCGGTGATTTTCATATAAGGATTACTGGAATTGGTCGGGTGTAAAAATAACAAAGCGCTGTATGCCATACAGCGCTTTGGGCTAAATAATACCACATGTTTTAATCTCTCAAAATGGTTACTGTTCCGCGATGCGATTCATCAATTCTTCCCAGTATCAATTCATAAAAATAAACTCCATCGGCTAAGTCAGCACCACTTTCATAATGCTTACCATTCCAGTATGGTGTGCCGTAATTACCGCTTTCATAAACGACTTTACCCCAACGATTGAGTACTATCAATCTGCTGTTTGGATAACTGCTGATGCCGGTTATTTCAAAGAATTCATTTACGCCATCTCCGTTTGGAGTGAAAATATTCGGTATTACAATTTCACACTCAATCACATCAAAAGACATCGTATCTACAGCAGCTGGACATGGCGACAATCCCGGAACAATTACCTGAACACTATAATTGTAATAGGGCAACAAATCGTCAAAATGTTGTGAGTTGATAAAAATTTCGCTTCCGTCCTCCATAATAAACAATCCCAACGAATCCATCCACACATATGGCGCCGGAGCATAATTGCCTTCGAGAATAAGACTAGCCGAGGTGACTTCTCCGGCACAAACAAAATCAACAGAGGTGATCTCTACTTCAGGCGGCGTTAGCAAACTCAATTCTGTTGACGCCGGATCATCAGGACAGCGGCTATCTGTAAGTTCTATCGTGTAAACTCCA
>CAZJLZ010000189.1:0-3564 GCA_964546775.1 uncultured Cryomorphaceae bacterium
ATTCGTAAATTCAGCATAGATGGCAATGATTTTTCTGCGGTTATCAATGTGGCTGGAATCCCTCCAGGGTTGTACATTTTAAACATCGAAACTTCAACAGTAAATAAGAGAGAAAAACTGGTTATATCATATTGATAGGGCACAAATATTTTATGATATGAAAACGATTAAAAAAGTAATGTTGATCGCTATAACTTTAATAGTTTGCCAATCAACAGCCGATGCTCAGGAGTGGCTTTTATCAGGCAACACCATCAGCGGCAGTGAATGGTTCGGTGCAGATGGTTCGAGTACCATACCTTTGGAAATCCGCCACGATGGAGACGAACCCATTCTTTTAAGTACAGATATGGAAGGAATACGGGTAGCGGAATGGGGGAATGTATCAATAGGCGGTGCTGAGACACCTACAGCTAAATTAGATGTAAAAATCTATAACGACAATGCGGCAGAAGCGCCTAATTTTGAAAGTACTGCAATTTTTGCCTTTAATCGATTTGAAGCTCCAATTGATTCGGATCTTATACATCGTGGCATCAGGAGTTGGTCCATTCAGGCAAATATTGGAGAAGGCTCCCCGTACTTTTATGGAACCAATTTCGGAGGATCATTTTGGGCGAAATCAGCATTTTTAAATACAGGAGTGGTTGCAACGGCAGGATATTATGAAATGCCTGATGCAGGAGATGCACTTATCGGAGCTCAAGGCTATGGTGTAGTTGCGATGGCCCGTGATCACAGGTTTGTAAATGTAGGAGTAGAGGCTCGGGCTGAGGCGCATACTAGCGCATACACGGCCTGGACTGTGGGTATTGTTGCCGGGGCAAGCGGCCCGATGACTGCAACTGATCTATGGGCAGGCTGGTTTGATGGAAACATTTATATGTCCGGAGCTTTAAACCCGTCAGATGCCATGTTGAAAGAAGACATAGAAGATTTGGAAGGAGCATTGGATATTCTGAACCAGATTGAACCGAAAACCTATCAATATCTTACTGAAGAATATAACTTCATGAATTTGCCAACAGGACTACAGTATGGGGTTGTCGCACAGGATTTAGCCGAAGTGTTACCAGAACTTACGAAATATACTTCGAAGCCGGCAATGGTGGATTCTACAGGCAACGAAACAACACCAGCTATAGAGTTCATGACGGTTAACTACACCGGCTTCATCCCCATCCTCGTTGCCGGCATGAAAGAGCAACAGGCCATCATCGAAGCGCAAAATGAAGCACTCGGTAATGTGATGGATCAACTCGATGATCTGCAGCAGCAAATTAACAATTGCTGTTCGGCTGGTGAGGGTTTCAAAAACCACAGTCCTGGAGGAAGTGAAGAACAACAAATTCAAAAATCATCTTCTCCGAACGGAAACACCCTGAACCAGAATACGCCTAATCCATTTAGAAGCCAGACCACCATCAGCTATGCGTTGGAGCAAGGTGGAAAAGTCATTCTAAACGTTTATGACAAAAACGGAAAGGTGCTCGAAACACTTTCAGAAACCGAACAACAGCCCGGAACTTATCGCTACGAATGGGATGCCAGCGGATTGCCCGCCGGTTTATACCACTACGCGCTTTATGTAGACGGAGAGTTGATGGTGAAGAAAGCAATTAAACTGCAGGACTAACCTTCCGGCAGTGAAACTCATGCACTTTGGCCTCAAAGGGTGCTGGAGTTTTTTAGAACAACGCTGTGAAAATTTTTCCCTGTGTGCCCTCGTGCCGCCTTGGTGTACTTGGTGGTTGAAAATTGAATCACCCCATGTAGAATTCCAAAAAAAATCTGTGCATATCTGTGCTATCTGTGAGAGAAATACGTGGTCTCACAAATTGCTCTTCCTCTCAAGATAGTTCTTAACATAATCACTAACTCCGTCTTCCAAAGAATAGAATTCAGCGCTATATCCTGATTCCCGTAGTTTACTCATATTCGCTTCGGTAAAATACTGGTACTTATCACGGATATCTTCCGGAGTGTCAATAAACTCAATAATCGGATCAATATGCATAGCAGCAAAAGTAGCTTTTGCCAAATCCACAAAAGTGCGGGCTGTACCGGTTCCCAGGTTGAACAAGCCCGAAACTTTCCGGTTTTCCATCAGAAACTGACAAACTTTTACCACGTCCTTCACATAGACAAAATCGCGGAGCTGCTCGCCGTCTTTGTAATCTCGGTTGTGCGATCGGAATAATTTTACTTTCCCGGTTTCCTTTATCTGCCGGTGCGCGTGAAAAATAACCGAGGCCATTCTTCCCTTGTGGTATTCATTCGGGCCATAAACATTAAAGAACTTCAGTCCCGCCCAGAAATACGGTTTTTCGTCCTGCACCAATGCCCAGATGTCAAATTCGTTTTTGGAATCGCCGTAGGGATTGAGTGGTTTCAATTGATCAACAACATCGTGCCGGTCTTCATAACCGTGTTCTCCGAGTCCATAGGTTGCAGCGGAAGACGCGTAAACCAGCGGAATGCCGTATTGTACGCACCGTTTCCAGACTTCTTTCGAGAAAGCGACGTTTAACTTTTCGAAAATGTCGCGATCAAATTCGGTGGTGTCGGTACGGGCTCCGATGTGAAAAATAAACTGCACGCGGTCTTCGTGCTTGTCAAGCCAGTCGAAGAAAACATCGCGCTCTACCTTTTCAGTATTTATTTTGTGCTCGTAGTTCGGAAGTTTTTCAGCCGATCCGAATTTATCTACGAGAACAATATCTCGATATCCTTCGCTGTTTAAATGGCTCACCAGACAGCTACCAATGAAGCCGGCAGCACCCGTTACAACAATCATTTTATCTTTTTTTAGGAAGCGCTAAGGTATCGTTTATAAGCGTAAAACGTCGAATAAGCTCTATATTTGCAGCCAGAAACAGTGTCTATGAAAACCGTTTATATCACCCGACGCGAACGTTTCAACGCAGCTCATAAACTGTGGAATCACGATTGGGATGAACAGAAGAATCTGGATGTTTTTGGCAAATGCGCAAATCCCAACTGGCATGGTCACAATTACGAGCTGTTGGTAACGGTAAAAGGTACACCAAAACCGGACACCGGATATTGCCTGGATTTGAAAGATTTGAGCACCATGTTGAAAGAGAAAGTAGTGGATGTATTCGATCACAAAAACATCAACCTCGACGTGGAATGTATGAAGGGCCAGATCGCATCCACCGAGAATATGATCATCACCATTTGGGATCTAATCGATGAACCGGTGAAGCAAATGGGCTGTAAACTGCACAAATTGGAACTGAGAGAAACCGAAAACAACAAAGCCGAATATTACGGCGGAGAATAATATGGATAATGACCTCGACATAAGAACCGAAGGCTACGAACGGATCGAAAATTTCGATTCAAAATCCATCGAAGAGATGGCCGAAGCTTACCGTTTGATTTTGAAAAAAATAGGCGAAGATGCACAGCGTGACGGATTGCTGAAAACCCCAGAGCGCGCAGCCAAGGCAATGCAGTTTATGACGCATGGATACGATCAGGATCCGGCTGAAATTCTGCGTTCTGCCATGTTCAAGGAAGAATACAGCCAGATGGTCG
>CAZJLZ010000190.1:0-6011 GCA_964546775.1 uncultured Cryomorphaceae bacterium
TTTATGATTGCCGTCGACTATCAGTTTTTATTCAGTTTTTTCACTCAAATCAGCAGCTGGGTGACCAGTTTCTTTTAAGGACTATGCAGCATACAGATTCTGAAAAGTTTATCATTCACAATGGTGAATTGCTGGACGTCAGCCAATCAGGTTTGAGTCCGCATAACCGTGCATTCTTATTTGGTGACGGGTTGTTTGAAAGCATTAAAGTTGTCAATGGTCGGCCTTTGTTTGTAAAAGTTCACTTTAGCCGGTTGGCCGAAGGAATGAAAGCTTTAAAAATCAGTATCGACGATCGGTTCAACGCCGGGCAACTGGAATCAGAAATCCAGAAACTGATCAATCACTCTAAATTAAAAGCAGGTGGTAGAGTGCGGGTAACGTTGTTTCGTAATCCTGGCGGTTTTTATCTACCATTAGGAGACGGATTTTCGTATGTCATTAGTTTAATTCCTGATCCGGTGAATAAATTCATGCTCAATGAAGACGGATTGGTGGTTGACCTGTACACAGATATCAAGAAACAAATAACCCCCTATTCGCATTTCAAAACGGTAAACAGCCTCAATTATATTCTGGCCAGCATTTATGCACGATCGGCCAATCTGGATGATGCCCTGTTGGTAAATGAGAAGGACAACATCATTGAATCGACGAGTTCGAATTTGTTTATAGTCAGCAATGGCGTACTATATACTCCTGCAGTGTCGGACGGTTGTGTTGGTGGTACGATGCGGATGCAAATCATCAATCTTGCACTGGAAGCCAGTATTAAGGTTTATGAATGCTCCTTAACGCCACAAAATATTCTCGCAGCGGACGAAATGTTTTTAACAAACGCAATACAGGGCATCAAGTGGGTGTCCAGTTACCGTATGAAGCGGTATTTTCACAAAATGAGCGACCGGCTTGTGGAAAGGCTCAACGAAAAAGCGTTGGAAGTGACTCGTTAATTGAGACTGGGATCTTCGGGTAAATGCACAAGAAAAGAATATTCCTTACCCATATCAATCAACGTTTTCTGCCACAACTTTTCGGTACTTGTGTTCATCAGAAGATTGGAGGGTGCTTCTGATATCAGCCATGAATTATCGGCAAGTTCCTGATCCAGTTGATTTTCTGACCATCCCGAATATCCAACAAAGAATCGGACCTGGTCATCCTCCAATTCACCAGTCAGTAATTTTTCCCGTAAGGCTTCGAACTCTCCACCCATATAAATTTTGTCAGCCACTTCAACACTTCCTTCAATTTCTGGTCCCATAGTGTGCAGAAAGAACAAATTTGCCGTTTGGACGGGTCCCCCCAACGCAATTCTGTTGGATACATCGGGCAGGTCTTCAACCAACTCAGAAAGTTTTACATCAAGGTACTTGTTCAGAACGAATCCGAACGATCCTTCTTCGTTATGCTCACATAACAATACGACAGATCGTTTAAAATAAGGATCGTTCATCAATGGGTAGGAGATGAGCAATCTTCCTTTTTTTGGTTTTAATTTATTCGGTGGATTTAGATTGATCATGCGTTGAGGTATTGTCCTAAACTCTTTTTTGCGGACGGAATACAAGTTAATGAAATTCTCCACGGATTTCCATTACTACTGTATTTTTCTTGTTTTCAAACCTTCGGTGACTGTTTGAGATTAGGTAATATCTTTGTGTCTGAACAAGTAGGAAATTATGGACGACATCAACGAATTTCTTTCTTCCGATCGACGTAATTTCACGCAACAGGGACTCGATGAAATTCAATTACCCGATCATCCGTCTCAATTGTTTTCGAGATGGCTGAAAGCTGCTGTGGAGAAACAGAACCCCGAACCACATGCATTTGCCTTATTAACCACCACGCCTGAGGACTTTCCAGCTGCAAGAATGGTTTATATGCGTGCCCTTGAAAATGACGGCTCATTGGTTTTTTTCTCGAATTACAAAAGCGCCAAGGCCCAACAATTTGAATATTCCAATAAAGTGGGTGCTTTGTTCTTCTGGCCGATGAATGAGCGTCAGGTACGGATTTCAGGTATTGTTGAAAAGACCAACGCAGAGGTATCAGACGCCTATTTTGCGGCGCGTCCGCGGGAAAGCCAGATCGGAGCTTGGGCATCTGTGCAATCAGCTAAATTGGTGTCGCGGGAAGAACTTAATGAGAAAGTCGAAAAAATCAGAAGGCGTTTTGCAGATTTGAAAGAAATTCCCCGACCAGATTTCTGGGGAGGATTTATTATCCGTCCAACAGAATTTGAATTCTGGGAAGGGCGAGAGAACCGCCTCCATGACCGCATACGCTACATCGTAAATGATTCAATTTGGACTTCGGAAAGGTTGTCGCCATAAATTCCGTGCTAAGCTTTTTTAGCAGACTTTGATTTTGTAGCAGCTGTTTTTGATCCGTCGGTTTTTTTGGCTGTTGTTTTTTTGGCTTTCGTACTCTTCGGAGTATCTGCAGATTTTTTTGCCGTTGTTTTTTTAGCAGCTGGTTTCTTTGTGGATTTGGCTTCTTGGGTGTCCAGAGTGGGCTTTACCAGTTTTTCTGAAGGAGTGGCAACAAACTTCCTGATCTTTTTACTTCTCGTGCGCGTCTTACCAAAAGTGCTGCGTGCTCTTTTTCCTTTTCCGGTTTTGATATCTCCTTTACCCATTTTTTCTTTTGATTACTTGTTAAGATTGATAATTGAGGTTCGTCCAAATATATGAAATTTTACGAGGTCCGTAACGAACGGATTTCAAATATCTGATAATCAAACCGCAATTCTGACCAAAGACCAAAAAGAAACCCCTGCTATCAACAGGGGTTTTCAGTTAGGAAAAGTTAAGATGGATTATTTAATCTTGTCAGACAAATCAGCGCCAGCTTTGAATTTAACAACTTTTTTAGCTTTAATTTGGATTTCTTTACCTGTTTGAGGATTGCGTCCTTTTCTGGCAGCCCGGTTAGAAACTGAGAATGATCCAAAACCTACAAGTGCAACTCTGTCTCCTTTTTTCAAAGCGGCAGTGGTGTTACTGATGAATGCATCAAGGGCTCTTTTGGCATCTGCTTTAGAAAGTCCGGCGCTTGCAGCCATCGCTTCTACTAATTCTGCTTTGTTCATGTTTAGTAATTTAGGTTAAAAAAATAAATTCATTTCATACAAATTTATACGAAAATCCTACGGTGTCAAGCGCTTGAAGGCAAAAGGGGTGTATTTGTTGATAAATACGATCGTTTGTTGAAAACTTGAGCTGTAATCCGCGTCATTAGTGAGATTCCGAAATATTTCCTGTCGAAAATGGACTTTTGATCTCTATTGAAAGGTATAAATCGATGTAAAAACCTTCTTCTGATTTTTGTTTGGTGGTCCGCAATTCGAAATCGCACCTCACAAAAAAGAATCAAAATGTTCAGATCTGAAGCCATTCATAAAGTCATTAACTGCCAGCCGTTTTTTACCCGCTGTTTGTAATTCTTTGATTTCAATGGCATCCGTTCCTGTACCTATTTCCATCTTTTGCTTGCCGGTAAAACGAAGCTTCCCAGGGGGTAATTTTCCGTCGCTTACACTGGCCCTGAATATCTTTACGACTGAGTCATCGTGCTGATTGAGCGTATAAGCGCCTGGATATGGACACAGTCCACGTATCAGATTCAGAATTTTAGTTGCAGGAAGGGACCAGTCTATCCGGGAATTTTCTTTGGTTATTTTGGGCGCAGGATTCAAGGTTTTTTTTACTGCCACACTGGCTTGACTACGAAGTGAAACTTCATCTTCATCTTCAGCAATACGATCAATCGTTTTTAATAAAAGGTTAGCACCAAGGATCTTCAACTGATCATGGAGTTCTCCTGCATCCATATCTGGCTCGATTTTTACTTTTTCCTGGTCAATGATGTCTCCGGTGTCAATAGATTCATTGATGAAAAAAGTAGTAACCCCGGTTTCGGTTTCTCCATTTATAATGGCCCAATTGATGGGAGCGGCACCCCGGTAATCCGGCAAAAGAGAAGCGTGAAGATTGATGGTTCCAAAAGAAGGTATTTTCCACAATACTTCAGGCAACATCCGAAACGCAACAACAACAATTAAGTCGGGTTCAGCATATCGTACCCGTTGCAGAAAAGATTCGTCTTTCAGGTTAAGAGGCTGCCAAAGGGTGATGTCTTTTTCTTCACAGTAATCTTTAACTGCCGATGTTCTCAGTTTCGTTCCCCGGCCCGCGGGTTTATCGGGTGCTGTAATTGCAGCAACGACGGTATGCATACTGCCACAAAGCTTATCGAGTGACTCAACAGCAAATTCCGGAGTGCCCATAAATACAATTCGCAGCGGATTTTTCATTTCAATCAATTTGAAGAACCAATCCTTTCAGATATTCGCTCTCAGGGTGAAAAATATTTACCGGGTGATCGGCAGGCTGATGGAGCTGATGCAAAATTCGTACAGATCGACCGCATTCGATGGCAGCGGAGTGTACGGTATTGTTAAACAAATTCTTGTCAACTACCTGGGAACACGAAAAAGTGAAAATAATTCCACCGGGTTTTATTTGCCGGATGGCGTGTGCATTCAGCCTTTTATATGCCTGAACCGCACGGTGTTTGGCCTTAAGGTGTTTGGCAAAAGCCGGTGGGTCGAGGACGATGATATCGTAATCCTGAGGCAGTTCTTTGATGTATTGAACTGCATCGGCTTTTATGGCTTCGTGGGTGCCTTTTTTATTTTTGATCAGCTCCACGTTTTCAATACATCCGTCCAGAGCTTGTTGAGAACTGTCAACAGAATGTACCAAAGTCGCTCCACCGGCCAAAGCATATACCGAAAAACCACCGGTGTAACAAAAGGTATTCAAGACTTTTTTACCCTTTGAATAGTGCGCGAGAAGCTGCCGGTTTTCGCGTTGATCGATAAAGAATCCTGTTTTCTGGCCCCCTTCCCAATCTATTCGGAAAGCATGATCATTTTCTTTCGCTATCGTTGCTTCGTGCTTAATTCCAAGAATGAATTCATTCTGTACTTCCATGTGCTTTGGCAGGGTATCGCTGCTTTTGTAATACACCGATTCAATTCTTCCTTCTGAGGTTTCAAGTATTGCAGTGGCAATTTCTTTTCGGTGCCGATGAATTCCCGCGTGATGAGCCTGAAGTACGACCACTGTCTCGTAAACATCTGCGATCAGTCCCGGGAGTAGATCGCCCTCGGCGTGAATCAGTCGGAAGATATTTGTTTTCTGATGATTTACCAGACCAAGTCCTTTTCGCAACAACCACGCACGGGCAATACGTTCTTTCCAGAATTCATGATCTACTTCAATTTCCTCAAACGATATCAACCGGACGGCAATAGAGCCATTGCTGAAAAAACCAGTGCCCATGGAATTATTTCTGTGATCTACGACCCGAACAACATCTCCGTCTTCAGGTTTCCCAACAATATGCTGGATAGCTCCGGAAAAAATCCAGGGATGAAAACGCTCAATCGATCGCTCTTTGCCTCTTTTGATAACTACTTCCGAAATTTTCATTCGGCAAAGCTATGGCAAAAAATCAACTCAAAGTGTCTGGTTATTCTCACGCCAGATCAGGATTTAATTTTTGCTTTTTTCGTGTTGATCGCAAGTGCTTTATCCGGACGGTAATAAAGTACCTGTTCATCCACCATCCAGGTAATTTCTTTCAATACATTTTCACGACCGTATTGAGCCAGTTTACCGGAAATTTCTTGTGGATCCTGTGGGTTCATTTGTAATTGTTCGATGATACGCGTTTTAATTTCCTCTTGGTTTTCACGGGATTTTTTGTTTTTAAGGCAAACGTCGCATTGTCCGCAATTTTTGGAGGAAGTCTCACCGAAGTAGTGGAGAAGCCTTTTTTGTCGGCAGATACCTGGTGTGAGATATGCTTTCATGGACTCCATCTTTTCCACGGCAAGTTGTTTCCGTTGAAAATAAACTTCTTGTGTTAACGATAAATTCCGATCGTATTGTGCAGGTTGCGTGAAGGTAACCATGGCCATGTCGCGTGCTGCAGAA
>CAZJLZ010000191.1:0-5619 GCA_964546775.1 uncultured Cryomorphaceae bacterium
CTCGGAAGAGTTTTGCGTGACTCAGATATTGGGTACATCAGAATATATTACCGTTTCGGGAAATGTATATCACGATGCCAATTGTAATGAGACAATGGATTCTGGAGAGAATGCAATAGCCGACAGGTTTATTTACAATGAACAAGGGATTCCAAAAGCATATTCAAATCTGGAAGGGCATATTGCATTTTACGATGTAACAGGTGTAGAACATATTTATTCGGCTGAAGCGTTAACTGGTTTTACGTCGAATTCCAATTCCATTTTTTCAGCTGATACCGCTGAAATTAATGAAGTCAATTTTGGTTATTGTGCTGAAAATGAATTGGCCGATTTCGGAGTAAACATCACTCCTGTTGGTCTGCCACCCCGTCCTGGATTTCCTGTGCAGTATGAAATCTGGGTTTCAAATCATGGAACTGTGATAAGTGGCATGGAGATTACTTTCGATTTCAGCAACATGCCCAACGTATCGGTAATAGATCCCGATGGCGGAATTGTCAACGGAAGTAGCATCGTTTGGAATCTCGACGAACTTGGACTGTTTCAAACACATTGCTTTTCTGTCACTATGCAGGTAGCTGTTGGAACACCGGCCGGTACGATTTTGAATCCCATCGCTTCTGTGCAACCGACACCGCCTGTTGTAGATGTCAATGTACACAACGATGAACATTCCTTCGTTCATGAAGTTGTTGCGGCCTATGATCCAAATGACAAGACGGTGGACTACCCGGTAGTGAATCATACTGAAATCGAAACCGGGGAAGGTGCTGAACTGGAATATTTGATTCGGTTTCAAAACACCGGGAACTTCTTTGCCACTATTGTTCGGGTAGAAGATGAATTGCCCGATTTATTGGATTTATCCACCATTGAAATGATCAACGCCAGTCATGAATATGAACTGCTGTTTCATGAGGGCAACAACGTTGAGTGGGTTTTTGAGGACATCATGTTGCCCGACAGCACCACCGACGAACCCGGAAGTCACGGACACATCCATTTCAGAATCAGAACAGTTCCGGATGTTGTCCTGGAAGATGTGATCGAGAACCACGCCAGCATCTTCTTCGATTTCAAAGATCCGGTGATTACCGAACCGGCCGTTACCACATTTATGGATTGTTCTGAAGGAAGCATGAGTATCGATACTCAAGAGGTGATATGCGAAGGAGAACTTTTCACCCTTGTTTCCAATCGACCGGATTTTGACACCTACACCTGGATCATCAACGGGCAGGAATTTACCGGTGAGGAAGTAGAGTACAGTACTTTTCTCGAAGAAGAAATCAATGTAGAACTGGTCGCTACCAACGATGTTTGCACATTGAGCGCGGAATTGCAGATGCCGGTCACTCCTCAACCATCATTCGATATAATTAAGGAGGGATTTACAGTTTGTAGTCTCGGAGAGGAACTGAACATAAACGCAAATGGAGCGACCAGCTGGTATTTGGATGGTTTATTGGTCGAGACCGGAAATCCAGTGGTGTTGACAGAATCAGGCGAATATTATATTGTTGTAGAGAATGAATGCGGAATATTCGATTGGACGTTGCCCATTCAGATAGTCGATGTTCCGGATGAAGTTGTAATGACCTTCGATGGTGAACAACTCGTTGTCTCACCGGAAGGAAGCAACTACG
Organism: uncultured Cryomorphaceae bacterium; assembly: GCA_964546775.1. GTDB lineage: Bacteria > Bacteroidota > Bacteroidia > Flavobacteriales_D > SKUL01 > SKUL01. Next base: position 1,650 of record CAZJLZ010000191.1, read on the forward strand.
TCTGGTTTTTTAATGGATTACCCGTTGAAATGTCCGAAAATTCTAGTTTCACTCCAACGGAAACGGGCGAATACTCTGTCATAGTGTATTTTGAAAATTCGATGTGCAATTTATCCAGCAATATGGTATTTGTTCCGGTCTCAGTTAACGAATACCTGTCGGAGCAAATTTCGCTTTACCCCAATCCTGCAAAAGATGTGGTGACCATCACTCTTCCGCAGGGATTATGGCAACTGAGTCTTACCGATGTGAGTGGAAAGCAGTTGCGTCATTTTGAAAATATCACTGATACCAGATATGAACTCGAGGTGAAAGGTCTATCGCAAGGTGCTTATTTTGTGCAATTAGAGTCGACAGAGGGAATTGTGGTCAAAAAGCTGATGGTGGAATAAAATAGGAAGTTTCTGTTTCATAAAACATTTCTAGATTTATTATTGCTTGATGATTCGAAATACCGATTCGCCTGAATTTTCCGTCATCAGTCGTAGAAAATAGGTGCCAGGTTTTCCATCAATGTCAAGGTCAAAACCATCTGCAAGATTGTTGGATCCTGATTCTATTCTTCTAAAGGCAACATCCAGAACTTCCCATTTTACTTGTTGAACGGGGACATCAAATTGCACGCGAACCCTTCCGGATGTAGGAATAGGGAATACACGCACGTCCATTTCCTGAATATTGTAGGCAGGATCTAGTCCGGTCTGGTTTTGTCCTGTTATTTTAAAATCATCGACTTTAAGTCCTCTCGCACCTGGAACAAAAGTCACGTCATTCGATTTAAATTTAAATCTGAATTTTACATAGGATTCACCGCTCAGAAATTCTATTTTTCGGGATGTATGGGTCAAATGGTTAACCTCTGCCCATCCGGGTTCATACCCCAGTGAACTAATTTCTGCAAAATCGTACCAATTAACGCCAGGCCCGATAAAAGAATCTCCAACATCACCGAGGATTTGCCATTCATTGCCGCCGTCTAAAGAATACTGCAAATTCCCGCCCTCCGATGGGCCCCATTGGGTCCCCATACACATGAGTGTAAATGAAATGCTATCTACTATAGCACTACTAAAATCGTAAGGTGGAGATTCCAGATAATATGTCGGATAATAGTTTATTGGAGCATCATATCCAGCTTGATCTAAAGGTTCCAGATACCATAATCCGGGTTCATAGTATGCGGGCGTTTCCATCGAGTCTGCAAAATGCCTCATTTGGCTGTCAAGCCAAATACCAGTGGAATCGTGATGCCACGCCCAGCCGTCTATTACAGCACTATTGAAATCGTATAAAATCGGTAATTGCATGGTCGATGCCGTGTCCATTGACAATGGGAAAATTCCAAGGTTATTGATTTCATTTGTTTCAATACTCACTTCACCGGCATCGAGCTGCAACAAAGCGAAATTCATTGCGCCGTAGTCAGCAGGTAGTTCTTCGTCGATATTAAAGAAATGTTTTACATGGGGTTTTATTTCAGGAATTGGTTTGATGGCGAGCAGATAGTCACCTTCGTCCAGTTCATCATCTGCACTGAGATATAGTCGGGCAGAAGTTTCTGGGGTAATGTAATTGGCCTCATTCTTCACGATGAAATTATGTGTAAAATGGAGGTCCTGAGATGATGCCATCAGACTTTTGATTTGCCGAACCAATAGATCGTTTTTGGCCTCGCTAATTCGAAAATCGTCAATCATCATGCCCTCCATAGGTGCGTCCCTGTTGCTATACACGAACATAAATTGTACTTGAGAATATTCTCCAAAGTGAGATAAATTGATAATCTGATTGTATGGGTCATCATAGGAATATCCAGGAAAACTTTTTGAATTCTTGAAGAAAGGCTGGTTTATTCCATAGAGAAGTTCACTGTCAAGGCCCCATGCTTCGATCCCATTGTGACCGGGATAATTGCTCACTGGTATGCCGAAAAACCCTCCTTTATAGGAATAAGAGTCGTTAACCAAAGCGTTCCATGAGGCACCGCCATCAACTGAACACATTACATTGCCCATATTATAAGGCCAATAACCGTATCCAGCCACACCGTAGTTGACCATTCGAAGATTAAACTCTACAACGGGATGAGCGAGTTGAGTGAGGTCAAATACGGGTGAGAATAAATGCATTCTGCTCATTTGTGAAACCATACCTGTGTCGTTTGTCACAAAAGCCTTTTCACCTGAAAAAGCTTCATTTATATACTGTCCCTGAGGAACACTATGGCTCCATTCATCATTTCCAAAGGAGGCACTGTGACTCCATTCATCACTATCCGTTTCGAAATCGTTAAAATATGGAAGGGGAACAATTGGTCGTTGAATTATTTTGAAAGCTCCAAAGTTTTCATTTTCCCACACTTCATCTATTTCTTCGTTTGCATCCAATTGATATAAAATATAATAGATTCCAGGGGAATTGGTAGGCTTTTCATAGGTAAATTCACTAACCAACAAACTCGTATCCGGAACACCAACTTCCGTTTTAGAACCAAGATATATATCTGATGCGTCAAGCACCTCATCATCCGACCACCAAAATTCGGTTTGTGATGGTGGAACAGCTGCCAAACCGCCATTGTACAAGATGTACGACAAGGTGTCAATTGTACGTTCAACCGAAGTGAAGCGGAATTCTTTTTCACCTTCAATGGCTAAATCAGGAAGTGGAGGTCCGAGATAAAAATCATCTACCAATGTGGTACAATCTGTTGTTGAATTGCCGTATCCCTGAAAAACAAACCTAAAATCCACTACTCCATTGTATTCGGAAACATCCTCACAATGACATTCCCATGCGTATGCCCGTTGTTTGCTTACAGACAATCCATAATTATTTTGAGGATACGTGTTGGGGGTGCCAGGGACATTTCCGAACGCCGGAAAACCGAACCTTAAATTGGGGTCTGAATCACTGTTGCAACTGTTTTTATACCATAGACAGAATACGTTATTGCCAGACTCGCTCAAATCAAAATAAGGTGTTTCAAGCCTATTTGAATTGTCGTGTTCTTCGGTATACCATCCTTTATTTCCAGACCGGGGATGTTCTACCTGGAAATCCTTTGGATTGCCTTTTTTCCACAATGATTGATTATGAAACTGCCCTGTTCCCCATTCGATAACCGTATTTTCGAAATCAGAATGGTATGGTGGGTAGAAAATACTATCCACATGCATCACTGCGAAACTTATGTTATCCTCTTCATCAGTTTCTAATACTGAATTGGGGGCGTCAATATGATAAAACAGATAATAATAACCTGACCAAAGACTATCCGGCAATTGAATGGTGTGTGATATTTCGGGAGCGGAAATTAAAAGCGATTCATTAATGACATTTACCAACGAGTCAGTTTCATCCAATTCATCATCATCAGATAAATAGATACGTATTTCCACAGGGTTTATGCCCGAATACCAATCAAAAAATGCAGAATAGGCAATATTCATTGTTGCCGAAGAGGAATATTTGTTTTTATCCCAAATTGTATCACTCGGTAAAGCCGTGATATTCCAATATGACGGACGGATCTGGAAGTCATCAATTGCCCAGCCGGGATAATTATTGTACAGCGAGTTAAATCGAAACCTGAATTTCACATCTTCATTTCCCAAAAGTGAAGCCAATGAAGCTCTGGCATGTCTGAATGTTGTATGATAGGAATACTGGAAAGCGCCGTTAACCTGCCACTCGTACTGGTGATTATTTGGATCATAAAAAAGTTCCCAGGTAAGTCCCCCGTCTACACTATATTCAAAAGACGTGCTACCGTTTAAATTTTTTAGATGAAAGAACTCTACTGTAAGCGGAACAGAAGTATCTGAAAGATTAAATGATGGAGTTACCAATACCCTGTCTGAATAAGTAGCGGCTGGACCAGTAAGATTAGTTACCCAGGCACCTTCTCCTGAATTTGCAAAGAAAGTTGAATAATCAGGCACCCCCATCTGCCAGTCGTCTTCTCCCG
>CAZJLZ010000192.1:0-4875 GCA_964546775.1 uncultured Cryomorphaceae bacterium
TTCACCATGGGAGTATGCGAATCGGTTCCAACGAGCGTGTCCGGAAAAACCGCTTCGTCGCGAACGATTACGCCCTGGGCCAGATACTCGAGATTTACCTGATGACAGATTCCCATTCCCGGTGGAACGACAGAAAAGTTGTCGAAATTCTCTTGTGCCCATTTCAGGAATTCATAGCGCTCGCCGTTGCGCTCGTATTCCATGTCTACATTTTTCTCATAGGAGTCGGATGTTCCGAAGAAATCTACCTGCACGCTGTGATCGATAACCAGATCGACCGGAATGAGTGGATTGATTTTATCGGGATCTTTTCCCTTTCGGGTGGCTTCGGCGCGTAGCGAGGCGATGTCCACCACGGCCGGAACACCTGTAAAATCCTGCATCAGGACACGGGCCGGTTTGTAAGGTATTTCTTTTACCGAAGGATCGGGTTTCCAGTTGATCAGCGTCTCAATGTGATCTTTTGTGACGGCAAAATCATCGTAATTTCTCAGCGCATTCTCCAAAAGAATGCGGATCGAAAAGGGCAATTTTTCGATGGCATAGCCTTGTTCTTTCAGCGCCTGAAGACTCCAGAAAGTATTTGATTGAGAAGAAGTTTGAAGTGGCTTTTTTACGTTATACGGATCTTGTGACATGTGAATTGGCTTTAGCTTAAAAATACTGAAATTATAGTAAGCGACCAATTGACCAGATCAAAAGCAAAACCGGCCGCACCGAATTTCGATGCAACAAATATAAAAACGGTCTCTATTTCATAAGTCCCGCATTTTCAGAATAACAATAAGAGAAGATTAATCCTGCTCGCCGGCGTTTTCGAAGGAGGGATTCATGTTTCCGGTAAGACGGAACAATTCTATTTCGGCGCTTTTTGCGAGATATTCGGCGTTCAACAATCGCCTTTCCGCTTCAACGAGATTGATCTGTGCTTCCCGCAACTGTATGTCGCTCGTTGCTCCGAGGCGGTAGCTTTCTGTGGCAACTTCAACGCTGAGTCGGGCCACTTCCACATTTTCTTTTTCCAGTTGAGCCAGTTCCAGATTGGTCTGGTGATCGGTATAAGCCGCAAACAATTCATTTCTCAACGATTGGCCCTGGGCGTCCAGATCGGCCTGGGTAGACAATACCTGAAGATTCTGATTTTGAACCGTCCGACTTCTGTTAAAACCACTGAAAATGTTAAATGTCGCCGTGATACCATATGTGGGACCAAGGTTGCGATTTAACTGCAGCACCCCCACTTCGTTGTTCGATTGGTTGTAGTTGAATTCACCAAATAAATTTATTCTGGGACTGTAAGCTGCTCTGGATTCTTTCAAAGAATACTCTGCGGCACGCAATCCAGCCCGGGATGCCAATAATTGTGGATTTTCATAATCGAGCCGCTGTACGAGCGCGTCATAACTTTCGATGGGCTGTAGAGCAATGCTATCGGCGGTTTCAAATAACACATCTGGTTCGCGTGCCAACAGTATGTTTAACTGTGACTTGGCGCGGATCAGTTCAGCCCTTTGTTGAAGTAAATTCGAATAATCTGCGTTGCGGTCGACCTGGGCTTGAAGTAACGCCAGTTGTGATCCTGAACCCAATTCTTTTTGAGCAGAAGCGATTTCTTCCCGAATTTCGGATAATTCAACAGCCTTCTCAATTACCGAAATGTATTGCTTCAACTGGACGATCGTAAAATACTGAAACGCGATTTCCGCAACCGTCGCTTCTATTTGAGAACGGGCTTCAAACTCACCCTGTACTTCCATTTCGGCCAACCTGTTTTTGGCCAGAAACATCCGTGTGCCGTCAAAAACGGTCCAATTCAATAGCGCACTTGCGTAAATTGCGTCTGAGGTTGCGCCTGTTGCGGATTGTTCCCGACCATCGAAAAAAACCAATTGGTTGTTGGTTATGGATCGATTGATTCCTGCCTGTGCATCTATTGTCGGTAAAAAACCTGCGTTGCCAAGTGTATTGTCATTGGCTAGAATTTCAGCGTTATTTCGGGCTATTATGATGTTGTAATTGTTCTCCAAACCGATGGCAATGGCCTGCTCCAAAGTCAATTGTTCTGTATCCTCTGATAGGTTTTGTGAAAACATTTTTCCCGGAACGAGCATCAACAAAATGAGCACTACCGAAGCCCCGTTCTTCATCTTCAATTCTCTCCTTGACTTTCGACTCATGTAACTATACAATGCCGGAATAACATAAAGTGTTAAGACCAAAGAAAAGATCAGACCACCGATGATCACAAGACCCATTGGAATCCGGCTTTTGGAAGCAGCGCCCAACGCGAGCGCGATGGGTAAGACACCGAGTACTGTTGCCATACTCGTCATCAGGATTGGGCGGAAACGCAATCCCGCGGCCTGAACCGCTGAGTCTGCCACAGAATTTCCACGAGCCTGGATCTGATTCGCAAATTCAACAATCAAAATTCCATTTTTCGTCACAATTCCGGTTAATACAATGATTCCTATCTGGCTGAAAATATTCAACGTATGCCCAAAAATGAAAAGCATTCCAACTGCTCCTGCAATGGCCAGCGGTACGGTAAACATCACAATCAATGGATCGATAAAACTCTCAAATTGCGCAGCGAGAACAAGATAAACGAGCACAAGTGCCAGCAAAAAAGCAAAGATTAGGCTGTTCGAACTCTCCATGAATTCCTTCGAAGTTCCGGCTAAAGTAGAAGTAAAGGTATCGTCCAGAACGCGGTCGGCGATGAGGTCCATTTCTTCGATCCCCTCTCCGAGGCTAACTCCGGGAACCACATCGGCAGAAACAGTAGCCGAAACGTATCGGTTGTAACGGAACAATTGCGGTGGTGCGGTACGTTCGCTCAAGGTGATCAAATTATCAAGTTGAACCAGTTCTCCCACGTTATTGCGTACGTATAGGTTTTTCAAATCGATAGGTTCGTCGCGGTTCTCGCGACTGGCCTCCCCAATCACCTGGTATTGTTTGCCATTCATGATGAAATAGCCGAATCGCTGTCCTGCGAAATACAACTGCAATGTTTCGGCAATATCGGCTACCATTACGCCCAGTGCTCTGGCTCGATCGCGATTGATTTCTACGTTGAGCTCGGGTTTGTTAAATTTCAGGTTTAAGTCTGAGAAACTAAATTTTGGATTGTTGTTTACTTCCTCCATAAACACCGGTATCAGTTCGCGCAACCGCTCAAAATTCGGTGCCTGGATCACAAACTGAATGGGTAACCCTCCCCGTCTGTCTCCTCCAATAGTTTGTTGTTGACCGACAAAGGTTCTCGCAAAAGTCATTTTATTGAATTCTGCCTTTAGTTCATCTGCCAGTTGTTGTTGAGATTTATCCCTTTCATCCGGATCAACCAATGCCACTCGGGCAAAACCCGTATTGGCTGCAGTACTGGAACCGAAACTCGGAGAAGTAACCGTCAACGCGGTCTTTTTTTCTGGATACTTATCCAACACGCGCATAACGGCTTTCATGTATTCGTCCATCAATTCAAACGACACACCTTCGGGAGCCGTGGAGTTGACCGACAATGAACTCTTATCCTCCAAAGGAGCCAGTTCGGATGGGATCTGTGACCCGAGTCCGAAAATAATTCCGATGGCCACTACCATGATCACAAAAGCCACCCATCTGATTTTCATAAACCGGTGCAACGAATTTTCATATGCTTTTCCAAAACGATCGAATTGTCTTTCTGACCAACGATAAATTTTGCTCCTGTTTTCTGAATGACGCAAAAAACGGGCACTCAGCATTGGTGTTAAAGTCAACGATACGACCGATGAAATAATCACCGCGCCTGCAACCACAACCCCAAACTCACGAAACAAACGACCGGTCAGACCTTCGAGAAATATTATTGGGAGGAAAACTGCGGTGAGCGTAATGGTCGTAGAAATTACCGCAAAAACAATTTCTTTGGTTCCGAGGTATCCGGCTTCCAACGAATCCATCCCTTTTTCGATTTTGGAATAAATGTTCTCCATCACCACAATGGCATCATCTACCACCAAACCGGTTACCAACACTACAGCAAGCATTGTTAGGATGTTGATGGAAAATCCCATGACGTACATGACGAAGAAGGAGCCGATCAACGAAATGGGGATCGTAATCACAGGAATCAATGTTGTCCGCCAATCCCGCAAGAAAAAGAAAATCACCAGCACAACGAGTATGAAGGCCAATATGATTGTATCGCGCACTTCTACCAGTGCCTTAACGATGGGCGCCGTACTGTCGATTACGAGGCTATAACTCAGGTCATCCGGAGCCTCTTTTTTGATTTGTTCGACCCTTCTCTCAAATTCTTCCGCAATTTCGATGTGATTGGCACCGGGCTGAGGAGAAAGGGCAACAGCGACCTGTGGATAGGTATAATTACCACGCAGGATGGTGCGTTCGGTCTCCGGCAACATTCTTGCCCGACCAACATCCTGGAACCGAACAACTGTTCCATCTGTTTCTCTGATAATAAGCTCATTAAAATCGCGCTCTGAAACCAATCTGCCGGCTGTGCGTATGGTCAGTTCTTTTGCAAAACCTTCAATTTTACCAGTTGGCAATTCAATGTTCTCGCGGTTGAGTGCATTGCGAATATCAAGTGGGGTAAGACCATAAGCAGCGAGTTTGTTCGGCTCGATCTGCAATTTCATGGAATATTTCTTATCCCCCCAAATATTGATGTTACTAACTCCGGGAATGGTTTGAAGGCGCTCTTTAAAAAGATTGGTAGCAATATCACTGAGTTCGAGCAATGACCGACTCGGACTTGAAATCGTCATGGAAATTATTGGAAATGCGTCTGCATCGGCCTTTCGAACTACGGGTGGGTCGATGTCGGGTGGCAATTGCCGGGCTGCCGCGGAAACCCTGTCG
>CAZJLZ010000193.1:0-12105 GCA_964546775.1 uncultured Cryomorphaceae bacterium
ATATGTACCACATCGATCAAGGGCATTCCGTGTCGCAACACGCCGCTGATGAGCTTCGCGTAATTCCAGAATTCGGGATCAAAAGAGCGGGAAAGACCTTCGATGGTCACAAAATATCCGTCTTTATCCTGATATCGGAAATCGTATCTGCTTTTCCCTGTTTCGGGATCTGCTCCTTTGATGACAAAACCTTTATCTACCGAATCCGGAAGGTGAAAGGAATCTTCGGCTCGTCCGGTGAAAACTTCATAAGGCCGATCGTTCAACAAACCAACTACCGCTATCCATTTCTCAGAATTGTTGTTGAACCGTACGACTTCAGAGCTCAGAGAATTTGGCCGTTGTGGCGCTATGTTCTCCGCGATGACAACTTTCTCTTTTCCGTTTTCCTTATCGCCGGAAATCAAAACTCCTGACCGGGATCCCTCCCGATAAACGGTGACTCCCTTACAACCCGATTCCCAACCGGTCTGGTAGATTTCAGCCACTTTATCAACGGTCGTCTCTTCGGGAATATTGACCGTTACGCTGATAGAGTGATCTACCCATTTCTGAACAGTACCCTGAAGCTTTACCTTTTTCACCCAATCTACATCACGTGCTGTTGCACCGTGGTAGGGTGATTCCGCAATCAATGCCTGCAATTTTTCGTCGTCCCACAACTGTACTTCATCCAGATTGTATCCGTTGATCGTCAACCAATTTGCGAACTGATGATGAAAAACAGCAAATTCCTGCCAATGATCACCAATGTCATCAACAAAATCGGTGCGTACATTTTTGTCGTTCGGGTTGATCTTTTTTCGTCTTCTGTACGAAACCATAAAGACGGGTTCAATCCCAGAAGATGTTTGTGTCATCAGACTTGTGGTTCCGGTTGGAGCAATGGTCAGCGCAGAGATATTTCTGCGACCGTGCTTTTTCGTATCGGCCAGCAATTCCGGGTCGGCATCGCACAGACGTTTGATAAAAGGATTGTCTTTTTCTTTCTCCCAGTTAAAAATTTCGAACGCTCCACGATCTTTAGCCAGGTTGACCGATCCGCGATACACCGACAGCGCCAGTGTTTTGTGAACTTCTTCGGCAAAAGAAACAGATTCGTCCGAACCATACCGAATTCCAAGAGCGGCCATCATATCACCTTCACCGGTGATACCGATTCCTGTACGTCGACCAGCGATGCATTTTTCGCGGATTTTCAACCACAATTCTTTTTCGGTTCGCTTGACATCTTCTGCTTCAGGGTCTTTTTCGATTTTTGCTATAATGGCATCTATTTTTTCCAGCTCGAGATCGATAATATCGTCGGCGATGCGCTGAGCAAGCCGCGAGTGCTCCTTAAACTTTTCGTAATTAAATACGGAGTTCTCAGTAAACGGTTCATCGACATAACTGAATAAGTTGATGGCGAGCAGCCGGCACGAATCATATGGACACAGCGGAATTTCTCCGCATGGATTGGTTGAGCGCGTAGTGAAACCTTCTTCGGGATAACAGTCTGGTACAGATTCCCGGATGATGGTATCCCAGAACAATATTCCCGGTTCGGCCGAAGACCACGCGTTCTGAATAATCTTATCCCACAATCGTTTAGCATCAACTTCTTTTTCGATGACGGGAGTTTTTGAATCGATTGGAAAACGCTGGGTGTATTTCTGATCGTTGATAGCGGCGCGCATGAATTCATCGTCTATGCGCACCGATACATTGGCCCCGGTAACTTTGGTGCCGTCGAGTTTTGCATCTATAAAGCGTTCGGCGTCGGGATGGCGGACAGAAATACTGAGCATCAATGCTCCTCGCCGTCCGTCCTGTGCAACTTCGCGGGTAGAGTTACTGAAACGCTCCATGAATGGCACGACACCGGTAGAAGTCAGCGCTGAATTCATCACGGGTGAGCCGGCAGGTCGAATGTGCGATAAATCGTGGCCTACCCCGCCACGTCTTTTCATAAGCTGAACCTGTTCTTCGTCGGTTTTCATTACTCCTCCGTATGAATCGCTTTTTCCATCGTTACCGATCACGAAGCAATTCGAAAGTGAAGCCACCTGAAATTTATTGCCGATTCCTGTCATCGGTCCGCCTTGCGGTATGATGTATTTAAAGCGATGGAGCAATGAAAAAATATCTTCTTCGGACAACGGTTTGGGATACCTGTTTTCAATTCTGGCAATCTCACTTGCCATTCTTCGGTGCATATCGTCGGGCGTGCGTTCAAAAATATTCCCAAATGAATCCTTGAGTGCATATTTATTCAACCAGACGCCTGCCGCGAGTTCGTCGCCATTGAAATATTCGACACTCGCCGCGAGGGCTTCATCGTAGGTGTATTGACCCGAACCGGAATCGGTTTTTACCGGAGTTTCCATCGTTTCTGAACGCATTTCTTCTGTTATTTGGATGTTTACTGAGCTACAAAATTATGGCTTAAGATCCGGTTAAAACCTATCGTTCGCACATCAACCAATCAATTTCACTCCACAATATTTTGTTAATATCACCTACAACTTAAACCCGCTATGGATTCTTTGTCGCTTATAATATTTATCAACGGTAGTGTTCATTACTTACTTCGCCAAAAAGGTTGGATTATTGAATTCAATTGTTTAACGACACGGATGTATTGTCTATTGCGAGCCTAAACTTCGCCAGGACATCCAGAAATGGTCTCATCGATTATAGAAAAATAATACCTTTGCATCCCTTCCCCGCCCGGGTGGTGGAATTGGTAGACACGCAGGACTTAAAATCCTGTGGCCATTGCGGCCGTGCGGGTTCAATTCCCGCCCCGGGTACATATGAGAAAAGCCAAGTCGAATGACTTGGCTTTTTTGTTTGAGAGCGGCCGGTCGACCGAAGGTTCGAATTGGACGCGTGAAAAACAAAAAAAAACCACGTGTAGCGGGGTGAGCTTTTCTTTGACGATGTCCGAGCGGGACTCGCTGCCAGGCAATTCCCGCCCCGGGTACAAATCAGAGTGAGAGCGCAGCGTAAGCTCCGTTTCTCACTCTGATTTTCTTCACTCTCACACTCGAACTCGCACTGATATGTTCGATTTCCAGAAGTTAACTGTTTACAGCAAGGCGAAAACATTTCATTTGCAACTAAAAGAATCTATCCTCAATTGCAAAAACGATGCTATCACAAGAGATCAACTGATCCGCGCCTCGTTCAGTGTTCCTCTTAATATTGCCGAAGGTTCCGGTCGGTTTTCGAAACGAGATCGCAGAAATTTCTTTGTCAATGCCAAAAGTTCCGTGTTTGAATGTGTCGCAATTCTCTTTCCACTCATTCTCACTCTGTTTCTCGCTCTGATAAGGATTGCTTCGCGATCCCAAGAGGGGGGCTTTCAATCAAAGCTCTGCACTAACGCGCATGGAGCTTTTTTTAGCTCCACGGCTGAAAGTAACCTTTCGCCGTGGAGCTAAAAAAAGCTCTGATGCCAATGGCATCAGAGCTTTGATTGAGCGAGAGACGGGATTCGAACCCGCGACCCCGACCTTGGCAAGGTCGTGCTCTACCAGCTGAGCTACTCTCGCGTTATTCTCGCGGGCTGCAAAAGTAACCAATTCTCAAAAATGTCAAAGTAAATATTAGACGTTTTAATTGAGACCGGTAATTTTTTTGATCTCATTTAACTTCATCAACGCTTCTACTGGCGTCAGCGTGTTAATATCCAAATTATTGATCTCGCTCCTTATCTGGCTCAATACCGGATCGTCCAACTGAAAAATACTGAGCTGCATTTCACTTCCATTCGTAAGATCAGCCTTTTGCTTTTTCGCCACACCATTTTTCTGTTGGCTACCAGCCCTTCGTTCGAGTTCAATCAGCATCTTCTCTGCCCGCTCTACCAGCGAAGGCGGCATTCCGGCCATTCTGGCAACGTGAATTCCAAAACTGTGTTCGCTACCACCGGGAACAAGTTTGCGCAGAAACAGAATTCGGTTGCCCATTTCTTTTACCGACACATTAAAGTTGCGGATTCGTGGAAACTTTTCCGTCATTTCATTTAGCTCGTGATAATGTGTTGCAAAAAGCGTTTTGGCCCGTGCTGTGGGAAACTCGTGCAAATATTCAGCAATGGCCCAGGCGATAGAGATTCCATCATAGGTACTGGTACCCCGGCCAATTTCATCGAGTAAAACCAGACTTTTGTTACTTAGATTGTTGAGAATACTCGCGGTTTCATTCATCTCCACCATAAATGTGGATTCACCACCAGATAAATTATCCGATGCTCCAACCCGGGTAAAAATTTTGTCGACCACTCCTATTTTTGCGCTTTTTGCCGGGACATAGGATCCCATTTGAGCCATCAACACGATCAAGGCTGTTTGCCGCAAAAGGGCTGACTTTCCGCTCATGTTCGGCCCGGTGATCATCATGATTTGCTGATCACTGGTATTCAACACCACATCATTGCTGACATATTCCTCGCCAAACGGCAATTGAAGCTCAATGACCGGATGACGCCCACCACGAATTTCAAGATCAGTGGAATCGTTGATTTCGGGCCTATGATATTCGTTTTGTTCTGCCAGAACAGCAAAAGAAACGAGTGCATCAAGGCGGGCAACGAGTTGCGCATTCACCTGTACGGGTTCTGTATACTCCGCAAGTTGTAAAACCAACTCCTGAAACAGTTGTGATTCCAAGGTCAGAATTTTGTCCTCAGCACCCAGAATCTTGGCTTCGTATTCTTTCAGTTCTTCGGTGATGTAACGTTCTGCATTCACCAGCGTTTGCTTACGAATCCAATGATCAGGAACGCGATCTTTGTGCGTGTGACGGACTTCGAGGTAATATCCGAAAACGCTGTTGTAAGCAATTTTTAACGAAGAAATCCCCGTGGTTTCGATTTCCCGATTGCGCATTGCCTCGAGATAGCCCTTTCCGGAACCCAGGATATCCCGAAGCTCGTCGAGTTCTGTGTTTACACCTGCTGCAATAACTTCACCCTTCCCAACCGCGACAGGAGCATCGGGCAATAATTCTTTACCGATTCTTTCGCGAATATGGAGGCATGGATTGATCTGATCGGCGAGGCTATTAAGTTCGGTATTATCACTGGCCTTGCACCATTCCCGAATTGGCTCGAGTGCATCGAGCGCAATTTTCATTTGATTGACCTCCCGTGGAGTAATTTTTCGGACCGCTACCCGGGAAATCATTCGTTCCAGGTCTCCGATTTTACGGATTTCGTTAGAAAGTTTATTTCTGAGCTCGGACTTTTCAAGCAGATGCCCCACTACGGATTGTCTGGATTTGATCATTGCCGCATCTTTTAATGGCAACACCATCCACCGTTTCATCATCCTGGAACCCATGGGCGAAATGGTTTGATCCATCACGTGTAGCAATGTCCGTGCATTCTCGTTGGGTGAATAAATAAGCTCGAGGTTTCTAACCGTAAACGAATCGAGCCAGACATACTGGTTTTCTTCAATGCGTTTTATGCTGGTAATGTGCCCAAGTCGATCGTTTTGCGTTTCTGCCAAATAATGCAACGCCGCGCCGGCAGCTGAAATTCCTTCGTTGAATTCTTCTATTCCAAAGCCTTTTAATGTTTTGGTTTCAAAATGCTGGGTAAGTCGTTCATAACCGAAGTCGCGATGAAAAGCCCAATCGTCGAGTTGATAGGTGTAGTACTTATTGCCAAAAAGCTGTTGATATCGGCTGTTGTGTTGCTTTTGATACAAAACCTCTTTCGGTTCAAAGCTCTGCATCAACTTTTCCATCTGATCTGAAGTCCCTTCTGCGACCAAAAATTCTCCGGTTGAGATATCGAGGAAAGCGACTCCGAGCTGAACTTTTCCTATATGCAAAGCTGCAAGAAAGTTGTTGGAGCGATGGTCGAGTATTTTTTCGTTGAAGGAAACACCGGGTGTTACCAACTCCGTAACATCCCGCTTAACGATTGTTTTGGTGAGCTTTGGATCTTCCACCTGGTCGCAAATTGCCACGCGGTAGCCAGCCCGGACCAATTTTGGCAAGTACGTATCAATCGAGTGGTGTGGAAATCCAGCCAATTCAATAAATGCGGCAGCACCATTTTTTCTTTTGGTTTGAACAATTCCCAATACTTTGGCAGCGATGATGGCATCCTTACCGAATGTTTCATAGAAATCGCCGACTCTAAACAGCAATATCGCATCGGGATATCGTGCTTTGAAGTGGTTGTATTGCTTCATCAGCGGAGTTTCGTCGCCCGCCAATTTTTGTTTCCGTCCCACGCTATCTTTTTTCACCAAATAAATTTAGGAAGTCTCCATTGGGTTACTGAAATTTAACCCACCATTTTTTCATATTTTATGAACATCAAACTTACCACAGATCAGCTCAATCGTCCGGATAAAACCGAATTTGGAAAGTTAAAAAAAATTCCGGTGTGTTTGATACTCGAAAACATCCGCAGCAGGAATAATATCGGTTCGGTTTTCAGAAGCGCTGATGCTTTTTTAATCGAAGAAATTATACTCTGCGGTTATACTGCACAACCACCGCACCGCGACATTCAGAAAACAGCCCTCGGCGCAACGGATACCGTGCGATGGAGATATTTTGAAAAGATTGGCTTGGCAGTGGAAGGACTGCAAAAAGAAAATTATTCGATATGGGCGGTCGAACAAACTTCCGAGAGTATTCCTCTCGAAACATTTCCTTTCCAAGGCGAAGCCCCTATAGCCCTGATTTTCGGAAATGAAGTTCACGGTGTAGAGGAATCCACTGTCAATCTATGCAATGGATCAATTGAAATTACCCAATTTGGCACAAAACATTCATTGAATATAGCGGTTTGTGCGGGAATAGTACTGCACTATGCCAACCTTCAATTGGTTGATACGTCTTCTGACTGAATATCCCCAATTATAAAAGGATGAATTCGGTATTTAACAGAATTTGTATCTTTCGCAAACAGAATTAGCCAAACAATCAATAAAGAAGTGAACGTTTTCAAACCTTATAATCGCTATTTATTCGCTGCGTCAACCGCATTGGCAATTCTTTTTGTTGCACCTTCTGTTAGCGCACAATACTTTTCCAACCAAAGTTATTGGAAGACTGAACGGCATGAAGTTGCGCTGGGCCTGGGGGTGATAAACTTTCTTGGTGAACTCGGTGGCCGTGATGCTATTGGTAGTGACTTTATCCTCGATACGGAATTGTCAATGTTCCGCCCGGCATTTCACCTCGAATACCGATACCGTATTGCACGGAGTATCGTACTCAAAGGTGGAATACATTACGGCATTATAGCAGGGAACGACGCTCTGACTGAAGAACAATTTCGGAAGAATCGCAACATCCATTTTAAATCCAACATCTTTGAATTTTCGATAAAAGGAGAATTCAACATCTATGAAATCCAGCCAGGTGCTCGATATAAATTGCTTGGAGTAAAATCCAAACCCAAAGGCGGGGTGTTGTATGGTTTTGTCGGTATTGGTATGACCTATTACAATCCAAAAGCCAATTACGACGGCGAATGGGTAAAACTGAAGCCCCTTGGTACTGAAGGTCAGAATTTTGAGGATGGACCGGAGCCTTATTCCAATTTCACGCCGGTTTTTCCAATGGGACTGGGTTATCGGGCGTACCTGTCAAGCCAATTGAGCCTGGGAATTGAACTTTCCCACCGCATTACTTTGACCGATTATATGGATGATACTTCGACTGAGTATTATGATAAGAACGCAATCGGCCTCCGCGATGGGCCTGTAGCAGCTTATTTAAGCGATCCCAGTATCGGTTTCAGAACGAACGAAGAAGGTGAAAACGTTCCTATGCCGGTTGATCCCTTGCAACGCGGTGATCCGGATGATAATGACAGCTACTTTTTTGTAATGGCTACCTTGACTTATAAATTCTCTCCAATGAAGCAGGGACATCGGGGAAAAGTACGTGTCACCCGTAAACGCAGTGGAAAGGTAATCTTCTAAACAGAACAACACCGTTATCACATTAGGACTTGACCTTCCCAGGGATCAGAAGTTCCTTACTGAGTTTGGCCATAATTTGCACCATTACTAGAAGATAAACCGCATCAACCATTGATGGGTGTTTGGATAGTTCTGAATCAGGCGGCCCTTGCAAATCATGAATAACATCTGATTGTGAAGGATTACTCTTATGCTGGCCGTATTTACTCCTACTGAAAATAGTCGCAACCCTGAATCCAACCTGATTCTAAAAGATCTGTTTTCGGCTCCCACAAAAAAACCTCTCTTCCGAATTGTAGATTCGATTCGGCTCAATATAAAAAGCCTCTGTGTTAAATGAAACACAAAGGCTTTAATTTATTTAATGGTATTTATAACCAGAAATCTTCTACTGAATCTCTGACTGATAATCTCTGAACTCAAGATCCTTTGCTGCTTTATCGCGCAATGAACTATCCTGTTGATAAGCAGACTGCAGACTTGACCGCACGAGATCTCCGTTTGCCGTTCTGGCCCCGATTATCGCCATCAGATATTGTCCTTCAGCAGTTTCGGCCTCGGTCGAATTCTCCAGGGCAGTTCTTGCACCGGATGCATCACCATTGAGCATTTTGGCAAGTGCAGCGTTAAAGGAATTCTCGCTACCCATATTGCTGACAGCCTCACTATAGTCTCCATTTTGAATATTGATTATACCCATATTGTAGGAAACCTCAGGACCTGCAGCAGTGGCGTTTTCGTAATGCTCCATTGCTCCTTCGCGATCGCCTTTTAAACGTGCAACAACTCCAAGATTATTGGTAGAGTATGGGTTTTCTTCGATTTCATTGGCTTTAGAAAACTGAGATTCAGCATCCGATAGTTTATTTTGCATCATATAGATGTATCCTACATTGTTTGCTCCCCGATAATCTTCAGGGAAGTTCTGTTCAGCTGCCTGATAAAACTGTAATTGCTCATTCATATCCTCAGTCAGGGTAGCTGCATACAACAGTTCCTCGATATTCAACGAATCTGGCGCAGTCTGGGCCAAGGAAAGAATCTCTTCATCGGTCTTACCTGTCACTTCATAACCCAAAGTCATCTGTGAACGACGTAGATCTGGAAGAATCTTATCAGCTATTTCATTGTACGTAGCGGCCAGATTTCTAATTTCCTCTTCGCGCTTACTAACATCATTGTACATGTTTAGAATTCGAAGTATCAACTCTTTATCTGCGATGTCGCTTTCTTTCATTGCCGCTTCAAAACCTTTCCAATCCTCGCCCAGACCATTGAGATTATAGAAACCGTCTTCAACAGTGATTTTTCTTCTTTTAAGCTCCTGGTCAACCACTCGTTGAGCCGAAGCAGCCCGGTCATCCGCAAGATTTTCATTCAACGAAATTTCACCTTCCGGTGAAGCGTAGGCGTCAACATTTAATCCGGTGAAAGTCATCGCTTCATCCCCAGCTACTTCTTTAATGAAATCGCGCAGTGTTTTGATATCAGCATCGTTCAATTCGGAAGCTCTAACGTTGGATGAATTAACCAGATAGTTTATTTGGGCATAGACATCGTGTTGGGTAATACGCTGAAATGCATCTTCTCCCAATAATACTTTATCATCCGATAGCATCAGATAAGGAGTGGTAATTACACCATCAGCAATTTTAATAGGCTCAAAATCGTTGGTTTTATTCCCCATTCGTCCGGTAAATTTCACAAACACTTCTGACTGTTCCATTGCCGCCGAATAGGCAACCTTATCATTATAGGTGTAATTCAGGCCATTTTCATAAGGAACAACAATTCCATTTCCGGCTGCACTCTCTCCCTGATAAATTACTGTCTCATATTCTGTTTCTCCCTCGGCATACTGCAACGCCGGAGTCATCTCTACAATAGCTTTCTTATGGAAATATTTGCCGGGAAACTTACCCGTCACATTCAGTTCTACACTGTCGCCCCGAACAATCAACGGCTCGGGATCTACCTGGTAGGTAATGTCATTGGCATATTTTGCCATTTTGCCAAGGCCGCCGCATGCGCTTAGCGTTAGAGCAGCTACACCGATTAACAGTAGGCTTGTAGAGTGTTGCAATTTCATTATTTATTGTTTTTAAATTGGGTTCTTGGAATTTAGTGCAAGTATAACCATTGTTTTTTAAATTCTAAAAACCTTGAGGGCAAGTTTTCACACAATTATTCAGCTTTAGCAATGATCGTATGCACTCCGGGTTCGTAGTCCTTTTCGAGTATACTCAACAAAATATAAAAATCTTTTGGATTTTGGACAAAATCCAAGGAATTTACATCCACAATCAAGGCCACCATACCTTTGCGCTGGCGAATGAATTGGAGATATCGTTGTTGAACACTTGAAAGATATTCCCGGTCGATTTGTTGTTCGTATACCCTCCCGCGTTTCTTTATATTATCTAAGAGCCGGTCCACATCCAGATACAAGTAAACCAACAAATCAGGACCGGGCAAGTTACTGAACATGATTTCGAATAAGCGGTGAAACAAACCATATTCATCCTCAACCAGATTGTTGCCCGCAAAAATCAGAGACTTTGCAAAGTAGTAATCTGAAACCGTGAGTTCGTGAAACAAACTAGGGGTGGCCAGTTCCGCACGCAATTGATGGTAGCGATCGGCCAAAAAATAAAGCTCAACTGAAAAAGCATGGCGATCAGGTTGCTCATAAAATCGAGCCAGAAAAGGGTTGTCTGCGAATTCTTCGAGTAGCAATCTGGCGTTCCAATGATGGGCCAGCATCGTGGCCAAAGTAGTTTTACCAGCTCCGATATTCCCCTCAACAACAATAAACCTCCTGGTCATATCATTCTGAATTCTTCCTGATCAGGACAATCTTCCAATAATACCTTCAATGTTTTTCGGATCAATGGATGAATCCTTTCAGCCGCGATTTCAACCGCCGGAACCAATACAAATTTCCGAAGGTGCATCTTCGGATGGGGTATTATTAACTGCTCGCTAAAAACCACCAATTCATCTACCAATAAAATATCTACATCAACGCTTCTGGACTGATAGCCTCCATCGCTTGCTCTTGAGCGACCATGCAGCTTCTCCATAAGTAGAATTTCTTGCATCAAAACTTCAGGCTCCATTTCGCACTGAAATTCAACAACCTGATTATAAAACCACATTTCCGTATTAAATCCCCAGGGGGCAGTTTCGTAAATGGCAGAGTACCTGGTTATTTTTCCACAACATTCTTCAAGATTGCGTCGAATTGCAGCTAGATTTTCGGATCGTTGGCCCAAATTTGAACCCAAAGAAAGCAGGTAATTCACATTCCAAAATTAAAGATAATTCGCGCACACCACCATTTAACCTTTACGATGCCCATTGATGTATTTTTATGGCTTCTACAATTTCAGATAGGTTATTTTTGGATTACTGAAACATGCTCAGAATAGGAACTGGTCGGGTTACCTTAATCACTAAAAACAAAATACATGAAACAGTTTTTTAAATTTATGTTTGCTTCGATGCTCGGATTCATTATTTCCGGAGTCGTCCTCATCTTTATTTTTGTTGGAGTCCTTGTAGGTGCATTGTCTTCTTCATTCGATTCGGCCACCAACAAAACCGAAGCGATTGAAGATAACTCAGTGTTGCATATTGAACTTGATGAAGTAGTGGTGGACCGGGCCAGAGAATTTGACTTTAATTTCAGGTTTCCTGGTTTTGAAACGGAAAGTAGTATTGGTCTGAACAAGACCCTCGACTATATCAAAAAAGCCGCTGATGACAACAAGATAAAAGGTATTTTTCTGGACTTGTCTACCGTACAGGCCGGCATGGCCTCTTTGGATGAAATCCGTAATGCCCTGATAGAATTTAAGGAAAGTGGGAAATGGATCATCAGTTATAGTGAGACTTTCAGTTTGAGTAGTTATTACCTTGCTTCCGTAGCCGATGAAATTTATATCTATCCAGAAGGAGATTTAGATTTCCGTGGTCTCAATGCCGAAATAATGTTTCTAAAAGGAACCCTGGAAAAACTTGATATCGAGCCACAAATTATCCGTGGTCCTGATAATAAATACAAAAGTGCCGTTGAACCACTGCTTTATGACCAAATGAGTGACGCCAATCGCGAACAAATTCAGGAACTCATCGATTCAGCCTGGGACCATATCCTAGA
>CAZJLZ010000194.1:0-8682 GCA_964546775.1 uncultured Cryomorphaceae bacterium
AATCTTTTCTCGAGGCGATCTAATTGATAGCGCGTGTCAATAACCAAGTCGGAAACATCAAATCCGGAAAGGTAGTTGTAGCGGTTTACGCCCCCAACTCCTACCTGACGAACACTTTCGGGAATCGGTTCAGCTTCAAAAATGGTTCGGTAAATATTGTCGTCGCGGTTTTCTATATCAGCGAGCACCTTTTCTACCCGGTGCAGATCCTTGTTCAGTAATTCGAACTGGTTGCGCAGAAAAGCATTTTCGCGTTGCAACATTTTCTCTTTCGGAGAGTCAAAAAAAGTATAAGCGAAAAGCAGAATAACAGAGGCAAAGAACAAACCCAATACCAGGTACGATCCAACCTGTTTCAACCGGTCGGTAAAGGTGATTTTTACCTTCTCGTAATTGAGTGTGCTGGGATTATATTTATAACGAACTTTCGGCATTCTTTATCATACGACTTTTGAGCCGCTTGAGTTTGTGAGCAAAAGTAAAAATAATCTAATTTTGTCGTCCTGTATTTTAGACGGCTTTAACTTATATTAAGAAATAACGCGTTCATAGCCAGATGAAAGTCCGAGAAATCCGTCAACACTTCCTTCAATTCTTTGCCGATCGCAACCACGAAATAGTCCCTTCCGCGCCAATGGTGATCAAGAATGATCCCACATTGATGTTCACCAATGCAGGAATGAATCCATTTAAAGACATCTTTCTCGGCAACGAAAAATCAACCCATAACCGGGTAGCCGATACCCAAAAATGTCTGCGCGTTTCAGGCAAGCACAACGATCTCGAAGAAGTGGGTGTGGATACCTATCACCACACCATGTTCGAGATGCTTGGAAACTGGTCGTTCGGCAATCCGGATAACCCATCTGCCGGTTATTATAAAAAAGAGGCGATTGCCTGGGCGTGGGAGCTATTGACGACTGTTTACAAACTGGATCCGAAGAGAATGTATGTCACCGTTTTCGAAGGAGATCCAGACGAAGGTCTCGAAGAAGACAAGGAAGCCCGCGAATACTGGAAACAGCATATCGATGAGTCCCGGATTTTGCCGGGAAATAAAAAGGATAATTTCTGGGAAATGGGTGAAACCGGACCGTGCGGACCGTGTTCCGAAATCCATGTTGATTTACGAACGGATGAAGAGCGCTCAAAAATTGGTGGAGATACACTGGTCAACAATGACCACCCTCAGGTGGTTGAAATCTGGAACCTGGTTTTTATGGAGCTGAACCGGCAAGCCAACGGCAAACTGGTTCCGCTTCCGGCCCGGCACATCGATACAGGAATGGGACTCGAGCGACTCACTATGGCCATTCAGGGCGTGAAGTCCAACTACGATACTGATATTTTTCAACCCATCATAACAGAAATTGAATCCATCACGGGAAAGAAATATTCGGCTTCGGACGAAAAACCGGACGTCGCCTTTCGGGTGATCAGTGACCATATCCGCGCCATTTCTTTCGCCATTGCTGACGGCCAGTTACCATCCAATACTGGTGCGGGTTATGTAATCCGACGCATT
Source organism: uncultured Cryomorphaceae bacterium (assembly GCA_964546775.1). Lineage (GTDB taxonomy): Bacteria > Bacteroidota > Bacteroidia > Flavobacteriales_D > SKUL01 > SKUL01. The sequence continues at coordinate 1,526 of CAZJLZ010000194.1, forward strand.
TTGCGCAGGGCAGTTCGCTATGCGTATTCCTTTCTCGAATGCCGCAAGCCTTTCCTGCACGAACTGGTATCTGTACTCGATCGGGAAATGGGTGATTTTTTTCCCGAAATCAGAAAGCAGAACAAACTGATCGTGAACGTCATTCGCGAAGAAGAAGAAACTTTTTTCCGAACACTCGAAAACGGTATTGCACGCATCGAACATTTTCTATCCAATTCCAAAGAAAAAGAAATGGATGGAAAAACGGCCTTCGAACTCTACGATACGTTTGGCTTTCCGATAGATCTTACCAGGCTAATTCTTGGTGAGGCCGGGGTTTCCATCGATCAAATAGGTTTTGAATCAGAACTCCAACAACAGAAAGATCGTTCGCGCCAGGCAACCGCCATTGAAGCAGCCGACTGGGTGGAGTTGGAAGGCCAGGGACTGAGCGAATTCGTTGGTTACGACCACCTCGAAAGTACCGTAAAGATTACGCGCTACCGCTCCGTGAAAGCAAAAAACAAGCAGCAGTACCAACTGGTTTTTGACCAGACGCCATTTTACCCCCAAGGCGGTGGTCAGGTTGGTGATACCGGATGGATCGAAAGCGAAAACGAAAAAATTCAAATCCTCGAAACCAAAAAAGAAAACCAGCTGGTCATTCATCTCGCTGACCGGCTTCCTAAAAATCCGGAAGCCTCATTCACAGCTCACGTAAATTTCCTGAAGCGATCCTTGACCGAAGCCAACCACAGTGCCACTCATCTCTTGCATCACGCGCTCAGAAAAGTGCTCGGCACCCACGTTGAACAAAAAGGTTCGCTCGTACACCCCGACTACCTTCGGTTCGACTTTTCTCATTTCAGCAAAGTTTCAGAAACCGAACTGTTGACAATCGAGGAATTGGTCAATCAGGAAATTTGGAAGGATGAAGCGTTGCAGGAATTCAGAAATTATCCCCGTCAGGAAGCTGAAAAAATGGGTGCTATGGCGCTGTTTGGGGAAAAATATGGAGCCGAAGTCCGCGTGATTAAATTTGGCGATTCAGTTGAGCTCTGCGGTGGAACACATGTCCAAAGACTCGGAAATATCGGGTGGTTTAAAATTGTTTCGGAATCAGGAATTGCGGCGGGAATCCGGCGGATAGAAGCTCTGACCAATTCCGGCGCAAAAAAATACATCGACGACCAGCTCGACATGCTGAGTCAGGTGAAATCGGTGCTCAAAAGTCCAAACGATCCACTAAAGAGCATTGAAGAGCTACAGCTACGCAATCAGCAATTGCAAAAGGAAGTCGAAAAAGCGCAACGCGCACAATCAGCCAACCTAAAAACCGATCTCGTCGAAGCGGTTGAAAAATTGAATGGTGCCAGCTTTCTGGCTCAGAAAGTAGATCTCGACGCGTCGTCTATTAAAAACCTGTCATTCGAATTGCGCAACCAATTCAACGATCTGTTTATGATTCTGGCTTCCGAATCCGAAGGTAAAGCTACGCTCACCCTGGTACTCGGAGATCAAATTGTTGCAGATAAATCGTTGAATGCAGGGAAAATGATTCGCGAACTCGCCATACACATTCAAGGTGGCGGTGGTGGTCAACAGTTTTTCGCCACCGCAGGTGGGAAAAATCCGCAGGGTATTGATGCTGCGCTCGCAGCCGGACGCAAAATGTTAAGCGAGTTGGGTTGAGGAAACCTTGCCGTCTTCTGTTTTTTTCTGTCCATATACCGGCCCGTAGTACTTTTCCTCATAAGACAAACCGAGGTGAAGTATATAGAATCCATTGAAAAGAGTAACCATCAGATAGTCCATCATTGAGGTCTTGCCAAACGCGTGGCACAACTCGATATAAATCTTGATGAGGAAATAAATATTGTAACCCGGAATCAGAAAATACCAGATGTGCTTTCCTGGGCGACCGAGAATTCTCAGAAACACGATCACGTTCAAAATCGGAATCAGACAGGTGTAGCCTGGCTGACCAGCCTTTTCATAAAGGCACCACTGTGCAACAATGGCAATAAAAGCAAATACAATTAGCGCTATCAACAATCCTCCGCCAAACATTTCGTAAGCGGCGTTGTAACTGCCTACAAAAAACTGGGTAATTCCATTTATCCATTCCATAACGCAACGTTTTTAAGTTCGATTCAATATTTCCAGCGTCGTTGCCGAAATATTTGCACGTGTTACATATACATGACGAGGCAGTAGACAGGGGGTTGCCCTTGACCCATGAGCATTGTTTATCTACAAAACACTGTTAATTATTTAATCACAACAACTTATATCACCTTTATCTCTGGAGTAACTTGCGATTAAAACCTTCGGTGACGGAAAATCACCTTATTGGTCACACTAAAAAGTCGGACTGTTGTTCGTAACTTAATATCAACTGTTTGAAAATTCGATTATTGACCCGAAATCGTGAAGTACGCTTTGACTAAATTGCCGGTTCTCTGTTTAAGTCAATTAAATTCTGAAATGCGGCTATTTCCGGTCATTGCTGTCTTTTTTATCCTCACGACAATTCCGATGTACGGTTTATCCGCACAGCCATTGACCGTGAATGAAGGTCCGACAGATGAAACACTGATGGCCGGCACTCAACAATCAGCCGATGTTTTCCGCATCATGGATGACTATTCGCCAACCGGCGTCGATTTCCGCTCCCGAATTTTGGACCTGATCAACTATTCACTGGGATTTTATACCGAAGAAATGATCCTTTGGGGAAAGCCTGTTGTCGTTTTCCGACATACCGCTGATCAACAATTTGAACATCTTAATGAAATAGTGCGTCATTCGCTTGAATTGTATGCTCATCCTGCAAAAGATTCTTTCTGGGGATTTTCTGCCCGGCTCGAAAAACAATTGCTCAACCTGCATCTCCTGAGCGGCATTTCGATCAATTACACAGACAATTCTACGACTGCGTCTTCAAACACAATCAGTCATAAGGAACTTCAAAAGAAAGTTTTGGATTTAAAAAACTCGGCAACTCAGGAAGTAGAAGAATTCATTGATGAACATCCCGAACCCATAGACCAGAATGGCAACCTACTGGATCTTGATAAAAAACATGACTTAATTAGTCACGACGATCAATTGTTGAGATCACTGGAAAATGCATCGCGTGCTGACGTTGCCTTGTTGATCGATTCGCTGTTCGAACTGGAAGAAATTCCGCACGGACTCATTGGGCAGATCAATGATCGGATTCAACGGTTGGAAAACCCCGAAACCGATTTCCGTAAAAATCAACCGCTCGACCCAATTGCGCATCTGATTGAGACCCAAATGGAACTCGACAATTCTGAACTCGAGGTGAAATTGCCAAAATCAAAGAAGCCAAAAGAAAAATCGGAAACGACTACTATGAATTTCAATGCCCGGGTTGTTGAATTGCTCGAAGACAACAACAAGCTGATGGCAAAATACAACGATCGCTTCGATTTTATGCAAAGCCAGATCAACGAACTGCGCGAGGAGCAACAAGGGGTTTCAGAAGCCACGGAATTGCGGCTGCAAGTTCAGATAGACGAGCTGCACGCGATGATCAGCAACCTGGCCAAGGAAGAGTCTGCCGAAAGGAATTCTCAAAGCACTAATTCCGGAAGACTACAGGCTGTAGAGATTATTTTTGAACGAAACAGTTATGATATTTCGATGTATCACAAAACACTGCTGAACGAGGTAGCAGCCGGATTGATTAAAAACAAGGCGTATAAAGTTATGATTACCGGTTTTGCAGATGCACTCGGCGACAAGAAATACAACATTCTGATCAGTCAACAACGGGCTCAATCGGTGCAGAATTACCTGGTGCAACGTGGAATAGAAGCATCTAGGCTTATTGTAAACTACTACGGTGACAATAAATCCAAAACGTCTAACCCGCTCGACCGGAAAGTAGAAATTGAATGGTTGGTTGATTTCACTTCCGACGACAACTAATTGCCGGAGCCAATCGGGGCCGGCAACAAAGCATCGTGTCTCAACGAATCCCGCTCCTCGTCTGTCCAGTCGCGGTTGAACTCATAAATAGCACCTTCCCATGTTCCATAAATCGGGTTCGGTAACACAATAAAATCGGTACCGAAACGCTTGCGATCGGCGAAACTAATGTTGCCTCTTTTATTGTTTTTCTGCTTGTCCCATTTCTCGTTGAAATCACCGAGATTATCGCCTATAAACATGACAATTTCATAACCCATTTCTTCGACTTTTGATCTTCTTTCTTCTTTTCCGGAAGAACTTGTTTTCAGCATAAATTGCTCTTCATTGAGTTGCGGTAATTCGTGATCGCGCATGTTCTTGATGGTGGATTTCAGCGCCGTGCTGTCGCGGTTGGAAATGTAAAACAACGTTACACCAAGACTGTCGGCAAAGCGCAGGAACTCACCTGCACCGGGGACTTCACGGGCAACGGCAAGATTTGTCCATTTCTCCCAGGTTTCGGGTGAATAGGGCAGATTCTTCTCAACCTGCCACGCAGAATAAGCACTGTTGTCGAGTATTGTTTCGTCGATATCAAGCACCACTGCAGGCTTTTCCGGTGAATTCTCCATTATCTTTTCCAAACGCATTCTAGCAGTATGAAAAGCCTGGTAGCAGAGTGCTTTGTACTCCGCCGAATGTTGCACAAACAAAGTAGATGCAAGCAGATATTCCTGCGTTCTGTGCGGAGTTGGATTCTTCGGGAACTGAGAAACAGGCTCCGGCTGGCATGCGACCAAAAGCGTCGCGGTCATCAGAAAAGACAGTATGGTTTTCATGATTTTCATTTGAAACAAAAATAGCGGAATGATCGCCGGTTATCACATCCGATGCGAACAAATAATGAATACAGACACAAGTATCATATCGAAAACATCTTTTTATTGAAAAATGTTCTATTGACAAAACCCCCTGTTTTCAGTACCAAAGACGTATTTAAACGTTTTCAAACAACTACATACGACTACAAACGCTTATTGTACGACTCGTGAATTCCAAAACCCCGCTCTTTGTGGTGTCATTCTGTTGGTGATCAAACAAAATACAACACGATGACATTCACCAATTATTCATTTATTAAATTTTTAAGTCATGAGTAACCTGCGAAACAAAGTTCAACTGATTGGCCGCCTGGGCATGGACCCGGAAGTAAAAACATTTGACAACGGGCAAATGGCCCGAATGTCTATCGCCACCAGCGATCACTATCGCAACGGTAAAGGCGAGCAGGTTGAAGAAACCCAATGGCACAATGTCGTGGCGTGGGGAAAAACAGCAGAGATTGCTGAGAAATACCTGCGTAAGGGTCAGGAAGTGGTCATCAACGGAAAACTGGAAACCCGCCAGTATGATGACAAAGACGGTAACAAGCGATACATCACCCAAGTTGTGTGCAACGAATTGTTGATGATCGGCAAGAAGGAATAGTCTTCTTACACCACTTCATTCAGAAAAGGCTGTCTTCGATCGAAGGCAGCCTTTTTCTATTTCTGTGAATTGCGCTATGATCTGGTAGCGTGCTAATCCTTAACAAATCGTTCCGTATGCATTCCATTGATGGTGGTCACCTTCAACAGGTAAATTCCGGAAGGCAAATCGGAAACCTGAATTGACATGGAATTAACTGTATCCGACACTTCGATTTCAGATAACAATTGACCTCGGATGTCAAACATAGAGACAAGCGTTATTCGATCCTCGGTTTGAACATTGAGTAGGTCCCGCACCGGGTTGGGAAATACATTCAGTTGAACTTCGGGTGGTTCTTCCACGCCAACAGTCGTACAATTTCCAAGAGGTGTATAGGTGACCAGTCCGAGTGAAGGGATGTCCGGCTGATGCGTGATCAATGCTTCTGCTTCCGTCTCGGTGATGTTATTAAATCCATCCCAACAGTTATTCATGGCCATTACGTCGTTCGGCGTGTTGTTGTATAGAGCGAAAACATCTCCTCCGTTTCCGTTGCCTTCAAATACATTTAATCCGGGATTGTAATTCGCTTCGTTCGTATCGCCGAGATTGGCCGAAGAAGTGCCTTGCATTGTCATTCCCCAGAGATTTCCGGTGATGATATTCTCTGAAACCACCGCATAATTAAATCCTCCTGAGTTGAGATTGATTCCACTACCACCCACCATCGGATCGGCCTCGGTGTTGTTGTCGTAAATAAGGTTCTGACGGATCACGCTGTTTAGATTACTACCTATTGCTGCAATTCCATACCGATTATTGAATACTTCGTTATTTTCGATGATCGCGTGTCCATCAAGTCCCGCCAGAGAAGAAACGGCAATTCCACCGGAAAGGAAATTATCGGGATGACCTTCTACGTTATTGCCGCGAATAATGGTTGTATCGGCACCGGACGGTCCTAGACTAATCTGTGGTGCATTGAGAACGTCCGTTCCATTGTACTGGAAAATACAATTCTCAATAACAGGTGCCACTTCACTGTTGGCGGCAGAATTAATTGCTGCCGATACATTTTCAACAAAAATACAATTGGTAATGGTCGGCTTTCCCGTTGACAAACCCACGGCGCCACCGGTTGAAGCGATGGTTTCCTGATATCTGACGACACTGTTCCACATGTGAAAATCTCCGGTCAACACCTTCAGACCGCCGCCGTACTCAAAAATGGTATTTTGAATGGTTACTGCAGACCCTTCTTCGAACCGAAAGCCGTCGTAATGCGAACCTTCGTCAGTCCAGGTAATTAAAATGCCGTCGGTTACCAGGCTGAATCCCCCCTGAATGGTAATCAGAACACTTTCCGCCACTGCCACCAATGCAACGCTCGTTTCCTCGAATACGTCGGTAGGTGCAATGGTAATATTCTCGTGAATAATGTACTGGCCTTCTTCAAACAAGACGGCACCATTGGAGTTCTGAACCAGGTAATTGAGATCGATCGTCAGTCCTGCATCTGGTGATGTGTATTGAGCAGAAAGTGTTGCTGAAAGAATGATGGCTATTAAGGTAAAGATGTATTTCATTGAAAATGGTTTTGGTTTTGCCGCGAAAATAACAGCTTAGTAACCAATAAGTGCATTTCTGTCAGAAAAGTTCACTTTATCCACAACATTTCCGGTGAAAAAAATAAGTCCTGCAACTATCTCGTTTTCCTTTATCCATGGTGCCAGAATCGCATTGAAACGTTTCTAAACAACTAACTT
>CAZJLZ010000195.1:0-7064 GCA_964546775.1 uncultured Cryomorphaceae bacterium
GCCAATTCTCCTTTTGCAAGTTCTGTTTGATCGGGATTGAGTTCTATCATAACATCGGCATTCACGCAACTCTGAAGCATGTGCGAGCCCTGGCTTTTTGCAGGTGTGACACCTTCATCCGAAAGGGTGGCGTAAAGAAACAAGGATTTCCCGCTGGGATTCAAAAGCGATTCCGTCAACGGCAATTTTAGACGTTGAAGATGCGCCCGGGTAGATCCCGCAATTTTGCGCAGCGCCGGTAAAGCGTATTGGTGATAACACGACAAAACCGACCGAGGATTTCCCGGCATTCCAAAAGCGATACATCCTCCGCGGACAGCGAACAGCAATGGTTTTCCTGGTTTTTGGTTGATCTTGTGAAAGACGATTTCAAACCCCGCAGCTTCGAGTGCCGGTAGCGTATAATCATAATCTCCGACGGAAACGCCCCCAGTCACAAAAAGCACCGGAAACTGGCGCGCGTACTGAGAAACGACGTCGGTAAGTTTGGGTAAGGAATCTTCGCAGATTTCCCGTTTGGAAGAATATCCGGCCCTGCCCAACAAGGATTCGAGCATCAGTCCGTTGGATTCAAAGATTCGGCCCGGCTGCGGTCGTTCACCGGGTGACAGAAATTCATTCCCCGTGGTGATGATTCCCGCTGCGGGTGTTTGATATACTTCGACTTCATCGACACCAATCGAAGCGAGGTACCCGATTGCCGCGCTGTCGAGCAACGTGCCCGCGGACAATGCAATACTTCCTTGTTGAATTTGCTCACCTTTTCTTCGGATGTTTTTGCCTTTGTCGGGAAGTTTGGTGATGTTCATCCATTGCCCGTCTCTTTCAACGTGTTCCTGGATGACCACGGTATCGGCTTCAGAAGGCATCAGGGCGCCCGTGAATATGCGCAGCGCATTTCCCGGACCGATGGTCGGGTAGGAAGTAGCCCCGGCGGGAATTTCGCCGATAACTCGAATCCGATCGTACTGCTCACCGTCTTCGTGTCGAAATGCATAACCATCCATAGCAGATTGGTCGAACAGCGGGTGAGCGTGTGGCGCTGCAACGTTTTCTGCGAGGTAAAAACCAGTGGCTGTATGTAGGGCCACAAGATGCGACTCGCCGGGTTTGGCAAGATTGAGAATGGTTTCGCGGGCTTGATCGGGTGTCATCATGTCCACTAAAGTAACAAGAGTTTTACACTTGCGGCGGACAATACTGCGGCGAGTATCCATCTGATTTGACGCGTGGCCAGAAGTTGGCTTCCGGATACCGCGCCAACGACTCCTCCGGCAAATACAAACACTACCCACCACGGAAGATCAGCGTGAATGTGGAGTTGGTTGCCCGAATAAAGGCCGCTCAAACCCGCCGCCGAATTCACAAAAATAAATGCTGCAGAAACGCCGGCTGTGGTTTTCATCGGAGCCCAACCAAAGAGCAGCAACAGTGGACTCAAAATGATTCCTCCTCCAATTCCCAGAACTCCGGAGATGAAACCGAGCACCGCGCCGCAAATCAATCCAACAACAACTTTCATTCTCCGTGGTTCCACATCACTATGGCCGAATACCCCGATCATTTTCAAAACGGCGATCAACAAAAAAATACCGAGTAACATTTGGTACACATCTCCGGATAATTTCAACATACCCCCAAGAAATGCGGCTGGAACAGAAGTGATGATCAGAATGCCAAAGGTTCTGCTGTCAAAATGATGTTGAGATCGGAAGGCGAAGAAAGACACCGCCGAAACACACATATTCAGGATCAGGGCAGCGGAGCGCATTTCTTCCGGAGCAATGTTTCCCGACAGCGCAAAGATGGCGAGGTAGCTACTGGCTCCGCCGTGCCCTACCGATGCGTAGAGTATAGCAGCAATGATCAGCGCAATGTTGAACACCCACGACATCTGCCGGCTTTATTAGAAAGTTTATCCTCCAATTGAAATCATCGACCGGTTTTTGGAGTACGTCTCCGGTGCGTCTTTGTCCTTGAATTCCGGCAGACCGCCGCGTTCGCGAAATTTTCGGAGAATGTTCTGTTCGATCAGGCGATGAACATCTCCACCGTTGCGTAGAGTCGTCAAGAGATCGGTTTCTGATTGCGCAAACAAACAGTTTTTGATTTTTCCATCTGCCGTGAGCCGGATGCGGTTGCAGGAATCGCAAAAAGGGTTGGTCACTGAACTGATGACCGCAAAGGTTCCAGGAACCCCTGCGATCTGGAAATTGCGCGCGGTATCGTTTTTCGCGTCGGGGATTTTTCCGAATGTAAACGCGGTTTCGATGCGATCCAAAATCTGTTGAAAAGAAACCGTTTGATCCAACTTCCAGCCGTTTTCTGCAAAGGGCATGAACTCGATGAAACGCACGTGAACCGGCATTTTTTTGGTAAGCGCTACGAAATCGATGATCTCCTCTTCGTTCTGGCCCTTGATGACGACAACATTCAGCTTGACATGAAACCCGAGATCCACTGCCCGGCGGATGTTTTTCCAAATATGGTCAAAATGATTCCGTTGCGACATTGCAGTAAAGCGATCAGATTGAAGGGTGTCCAGGCTGATGTTGAGAGAAGTAATGCCCGATTTAATCAGCAGATCAAAATACTGATCGAGGAAATAGCCGTTGGTAGTCATCGTAAGCTTCACCGGAAGCGTAGCCAGCTGCTCTATAATTTCATTCGCGTCTTTCCGCATCAATGGTTCTCCGCCAGTGAGCCTGATTTTATTCACTCCGAGTCCGGTAAAAATGGTCGCCAATTCAAAGATTTCCTGCGCGCTCATGAGGTTCGCCGATGGCATGAACTTCATATCGTTGTGCGGCATACAGTACAAACAGCGCAGGTTACAGCGATCGGTAAGCGAAATACGGAGATAGTCGTGGTTGCGACCAAAAGAATCGGGCAGTGCCATGCGGCAAAGTTAGGCAACCTTTACCGAACACAAACGGGAACTGGATTTCCGTTGAATCAGGCTATTCTGCCCACTGCATGGGCAAAGAAACACTGGTGTCGTCCCACCTAAGGTTGAGCGTTATATCGTTTCCTTCGATGAGTTCAATCGTAAATTGTTCCAGAGGAGGGTCAATTTCCCGCACAGGAACGGAAACGCTCAGTACATCGTTTTTTTCCTGTCGGCTGGCCTGTTGATCAAAACCCACTCCCCAGCCATACATTTCGCTGTTGAAAATGATTTGCCATTCTACTTCACCCGGAATCGTCCACAATGTGTATTTACCTTCGGGTAGCATTTTGCCTTCCATTTCAAGCGCCGTCGTTGTGGTGAAGGTTGTGGCCTCGTTGGCGCCGGTGCGCCATACTGCACCGTACGGTACCAGTTCGCCGAAAATGTCGCGTCCTTTCTTGTACGGCCGGCAATAGTCGATGATAATGGTATTTCCCTGAGAAACAAACTCAACTGTAGCGGAAGGACTATGTCTTTTGGTATTGTACATCATCCATTGGTAACCGATAACAGCGATCACGAACAGTGCTACCAAACCAATTGCGAACCACTTCAGAAATTTTTTCATTGCAGGTTATGATTTTATTTCCAGCGAAAAATACACATTTAAACATTTTTCAGCTCCCGGATGACCAACAAAAAAACGGTCGCTTTTCAACGACCGTTCAATTTCAACATTGCTGAAGTTGTTTATTTGCTCCAGGCAGTCAACATCCAGTGGCGTTGCTCCAATCTTTTCAGGTAGCCCGTCGCCATGTCTTCCGTGGCACTGTCTCCAATTTCTCCCGCAGCATCAATTGTTTCTACCAGAAAAGAGAACAGAACCTCAAAGTCCTTGAGGATTTCTGCGACCATTTTTTCGCCGCTGACATTTTCAGAAGCTTCCTCAATTTCGGATGTCTCGAGATATCCTTTCATCGTGCTGATTGGTTTTTTACCAAATACGCGGATTCGCTCGGCGATTTCATCGATCTGAAGTTTCACGGCATCATATTCCAGCTCGAACTGCTCGTGTAATTCAAAAAAGTCTTTCCCGACAACATTCCAATGGAAGTTGCGGAGTTTTTGGTAATGAACCTGATAATTGGCCAGCAGGTTATTTAAGGCTTCAACGACGTCTTTGGTTTCTTCTTCAGAAAATCCAAGTTTCGTGTGTGTGGACATTTGTTTATAGGTTTTAAAAGTTTATAAATTCCGTGCAGAAATTATTGCCGTTTTACGAACTCTTTTTGAATCCTGAATTCTTCGTGAATCATAGAGAACACGTAGTTTCCGGCAGATAAATTTTCAACAGGAAAGGTAAGCATTTGCTGGCCGCTGACAATGGAAATGGTCTGTTGAAATACTACTTTTCCACTCGCATCAAAAATGAATATTTCCGACTGGCTGCTGATCTTACTTTCCAGGTTAATTTGAAGCAAATTATTTACCGGATTCGGGAATAGCACTGCTGAGACGTTGGAATTGGCATCGTCGATGCCTGTGCAAATCACCACTTCTATATCTGCCTGAGCACTGTCGCTGCATCCCAGAGAGTCAGCAAAAGTATAAGTGAGAGTGTGAATACCAACTCCGGCTGCGTCCGGAACGAACTGGTCGTTGATTACACCGGGGCCGGAATAAATTCCTCCCGCCGGTGTTCCGCCAGTGAGTTCAAAAGATTCTCCTTCGAAGCAGGCAAAGGCTGATGTCATTTCAAATTCTACCTGCGGATTTTCCTGAACGGTAACATTCAATATAGTCGCTTCACCAATACCACAACTGTCTTCGGCCGAAACCGAAATTATTACTGAACCTGAGCCAAACTCGACAAAAATTCCGGTTGCACCTGTGCTGTCGGTAATTATGGCATCACCTTCAATTTGCCAAAGGACGTCAAGAATATCGGGAGTGGTATTGACAGAATAGAAGGACGTTTCACCAGCACAAATTGCGTCAACACCAGAGATTTCCCCAATCATTGGAGGCAGGCAGCCATTAAATTCGTAAGCTCCCACATCCGGAGGATCGTTGCGTACATTTCCCAGGATATCGGTTTCAATACCGGTGATGGCGATACCGAGGTCGTTGATCGCTGCATTGGTTGGAATGGCCATTAAGTCAGAGACAAAATCAGGATCGGCGCTGAAACTGTTTTCGTCCTGACCGCTCGCATTTTGCCATTGTATTAGAGAGGTGTAGAACGTAGGAGACAAGGTGCCCCGTTGACCTACATTTCCGTCGGGAACATATAAGTCGTTGTAGTCTGAATCGAATGCCGTGTTGATGTCGGAGACAGAACCAAGAACCAGAGCGGATGCTATCCCGGTAGTAGTCTGCTGAATGAAAACGATATTGTTGCGCAAAACGCTGTTCGTATTCGAAAGTTCCTCTTTTATTCCAAACAAGTCGGCTATCGAAGCGGCGGTATCGCTGAAGGAAATGGTGTTGAATGAAATTTCGGGAGCAATTCCCGATGCACGAACTTCAATGCCCACAACCTCACCGGAATTTTGGTGGATGTTGTGAATGACGTTGTTGAACACCCGGTGACCTGTTCCGTTGAAAACATAAATTCCCCGAAATGGGAAATTGCCATTGGAGTCGTCGCTGTGTTCAATGAAGTTATTGAAAATATTCCCGTTGATGTTCGCATTCTGTGCCAACTGAATGGCATTGCTCGAGGAGGGAGTGGTTTCGATTCGGTTGAAGTGGTTGTTGCTGACTTCAACGCCGTCCGTTTCGCGCAGATAAACTCCATTGGAGTGGAAGTTATGAAACGTGTTGCCGTCGATTACAATGTTGGAGGAGAGGTTGTCACCCTCTCCGTAGACCGAAGCGCCGTATCCGCCACCGGTGGAATAGTTGTCGAGAATGTTGATGATGTGGAAATCTCCGGCTGCAAGGATACTCGTTTCACCGCCTGAGCAGATATAGGCTCCGACCAGGGTGCTGCTCGTTCCAGTCATGTCGGTAGAGCAGTTGCTGAGGGTAATGTGGTTTCCGCTGTTGAAAATATGGATGCCATAAAAACCGCTGGTAGCGTCGATATCCCGAAGCAGATGCAGATTGTTGATGTGCACATGCGACAGATCCGTCAGGCGCATTAAATAACGGCTGTCGGTAGAAGTCAGGGCGGTGAGGGTTTCACCGTTACCTTCCAGCGTAAAAACCGCATCGGCCGATGATCCGGTGATGGTGGTGAATTCCACCTGTTCGTTGTAAGGACCACTTCCGGGTTCTACGGTTACGGTTACCGGACCAGATATGCCTTCTGTTTCAAGCGCGTTTGCGAGGTCGTTAAAGCTTTGAAAGTTCGTGTTTTCTGTGGCTGCTGCAGAGTTGATGGTGTAATTGCCTTCGAGGGGTTGGGCATAAATAGGGGCGAGGAATAAAAATACTGCCGCTCCGGTTAATAAAATGCGACAAAGAATAGGGTGAAGGGTAGATGTTTTCATCATAATAGAAGTTTCGTTAATAAATGGTCAGGTTTCTAAAAGTAAGGAGATTTTGAGAAACACAATCCAGACACTTCGAGCAGGGAAGCAATGGGTTAAAACAAAAAACCCGGTCATCGCCGGGTTTCTAAATTCATTCTGGTTGAACAAAGGATCAGTGAATGCCTTTCGCGCTCAGGTATCGTTCTGCGTCCAGAGCAGCCATACAACCAGTTCCGGCAGCGGTGACAGCCTGGCGGTACACTTTGTCGGCGGCATCGCCACTTGCAAACACACCTTCGATATTGGTTTTGGATGTTCCCGGTTGTACTTTCAAATAGCCAACGTCATCCATATCTATCCATCCTTTAAAAATATCGGTGTTCGGCTTGTGACCGATGGCAACGAAAAAGCCAGTAGCAGGAATGGTTCGTTCTTCGCCGGTATTGGTATCTGCCACCCGCACACCCTCAACGGTTTTATCGCCGAGGATTTCTTTGGTTTCGGTGTTCCAGTGAATTTCGATGTTTGCCGCGTCCATTACGCGTTTCTGCATAATCGCCGAAGCCCTCATTTCATCGGGTCGAACGAGATTGTTAACCTTTTTGCAATATTTAGTGAGTTAATTTGCTTATTCGGGTGATTTATGTCCGGAACAAACTATAACCACTTCTTCACCTTTATATACTAATCCGTCG
>CAZJLZ010000196.1:0-6345 GCA_964546775.1 uncultured Cryomorphaceae bacterium
TTCAAATATCCTTTTTTTGACAAGTACGATCAGGAGATATATGCTGACGGGTATGGCCAGCATAAGACCCAGATAGATGCCGCAGTATATCTGATAAACGACGAACAGCAGGGTAAAAAATAAATACTTCGGCTTCAGTTCTTCACCAAACTTAACTGCCATTAAAAGCGCCACCGGAATTGCAAAACGCGGAAACATCTGTGCATGAGTGAGCTGAGATTGAAGTGCCAGAGAAAACGCAAATACGAATGCGCCCAGAACGGCAGCATAATTGTTTTTAAAGATATACTTCAGACACCAAAACGCTGCTATATAATTCAAGGTCGTAACCACTACAAACCACAATTGATACGACCTGTAGATATCAAATCCCAATAATCGGAAAAAGGAGAAAATCGGAGCCGAGCCCAAGTGGTTTTCGGAATAAGCGAGTACATCCCTTTCGGGATACATAAAGGGCGCGTTCCAGAAATCAGAAATTTTTCCGATAAAAAACTGGTGTGCGTGCTCGAGGAAATACAGGTTCAGCCGACCGTCACCTAAATCTCCGGGGAAATATCCCAAGTTGAAACCGATGACTTTAAAAGTAAAAATCAACATTCCGGCGATAAGACCGGAAAGCATAATAGCGGCTGACCTTCCCCAATTCTTTACGAATGCTGACATATTGTTTTACAGATAATTTTGGACATCAGGCAAGGTCAGTTGATTGGGCTGCAAAGATGCTGAAAAAAATGTCAGTTCCGAGAAACTCGTCATCGAAGAAGGAGATTTTCCACTTTCGTTTTTATTTAGGATTATCTGTCAGGGAAATCATTCCTCAACTGCCCCGATACCCATTTCCTTTAGTCGAGCAAGATGGTCTCACATTTTCTTGAGCTGTTGTGGTGAGTGACCTTTCATTCAACCGAAACCGCAAACACGGTAACCGCACCTACTCCATGTGCCTCGGCTTCCGATTCTGAGCAGCACGTTCTACTATTTCGGAGATTCGTTTCTGTCTCGTCTCCGGACGTCGGGCGAGTACGATCCACTGTAAAATCATCTTTTTTGCCGAATTGCTCAGGCTCTTATAGAATTCCAGGGAGCCAGGTGCGGCTTTAAACGCTGCTTCCAGATCTTCCGGAATCAACAAGGCCTCTACCTCGTCCAGTATGGTCCATGAACCATTTTGTTTGGCGGTTTTTATGCTTTCGAAACCGGCCGTAGTCATCAGGCCATTTTTGATCAGCACCGCCACCTTGTCCTTGTTGATTTTTGACCAGGTGCTGTTGGGCTTTCGCTTGCTGAAATACTGGTGCGCGGTTTCGTTGTCGATTTTGATTTTCTTGCTGTCGATCCAGCCAAAGCAAAGCGCAACATCCACGGACTCGCTCCAGGTAAGCGATTTCTTCCGGGAACTTTTCTTATAAAAGACAACCCATACCGCTTGCTCCGAACGATGATTTTTCTCCAACCAGTTGCGCCAGTCGGAAACACTTTCTGGATAAAAAATTTCAATTTCTTTCTTGGACATCAGTTCCAGTCGTCGTTTCCTTTTTCGGGAGATTTGAACTTACATCAACACGTATACTTTTTCTACAGGTTCCATGGGTACCTCATCCTCCTCGTCGTCATCCGGTGAATATTTCAGCGAAAAACATGTGTCCGGTAAACCATCATCTACAACCAGAAAAATGGGTTCGTCGATATTTTCTTCCATCATGCTACCCAGCGCATAAATCGTACTATTCTCGCTAAATTCTTCGATTTTAATATTCATGTCAATATCCACTTCCCCGTCCATGCTTTCCATTCCGCAGTGTAGTCCGTCATTTTCAACAAAACACGTTTTCAGCAACTGAAATGTTGCGCTGCTGGCAGACATAACATTTGCATACAGTGGCTTCAGTTCCCGATGAAACTCTTGCTCGCATTCAAAAATAAAGTCGAGAAAGGTGATATCTGACCTGGTATTGTGGAATCCTGATTGGCGGTAGTCGGTTTTTTTAAAATGAAAAATTCTTTCCATCAAATTTTCTTTGATTGTGTCTCGCTAATATATTCGAAAGTTCTGAACAACACATCGAAGCTCCTTTCAGCTTGAAAAGCATGATCAATAGGAATACATTCCGTGGAGTAATAATTGGCGGAATTCACAATGATCTGAGCAGTCGGAATGGAAAAATGTATACCCGTGTGGGGAAGTGTCAAAGAAAGGGAGTTGATGTTCATTCCGAACGCACTAGCACCACATTCCTCGCCGACAAAAAAAATTTCGGCTCTTTCACTTGCCTTGGCACAAAAAAGCCCTTTGGCGTGTACATTCCAGCCATCCGTAATGACATAAACAGGACCTTGAAAACCTGCGGGTTGAGCCGTTCTCTCCTGCGTCAGAAAGCGAAAAGATTCAGGATTCATTTCCGGCACGGAAACATATTCGGGGTAGGTGTAATCCTTCTGCATTTCGCTCTTCACCGCTTCAATATACACAAATGGTTCAGTCACTAAATACGACATCAAATGCGCTCCATAGTTGATTTCACCCCACCCATTTCCCCGAAGATCAATGATCAATGAAGTCATACTTTTTTCTTTCAACTCCCGGAAACACGAATCTACAAATGATTCAAAATCCTGATTGTATTCTGACAGTACATTCTTGTTGAATGATTCCAGGGTTAGAATGGACACACCTTCTTCAGTTGAAAATCGCAGCGGGTTTTTGCGGGCAGGTGTGGAAACTCTATTGTCATTGATTTGATTTTTAAGCAGAGCGGGAACTGCTTTTTCATAAGAATTCCCATTACCATCATTCAACATCAGGTTGAAAGTGTCGGGCTGTTCCCAGAAATTGGAGTGGTGCTGCGGAAAATAAGCGGCCAACCATTTTTGTTGGATCGTTTTGATATTGCCATCCCGAGGAAGAAACGGATAATTTTCGTCGAGGTATTGATTCATGCGTTTACCATTCATTTCAATTATTTCGCTGCCCGGTTCTATGGTAGGATCCCCGCTGAAATTGTTCTCAATAAAAAATCGGTTATCACGAATATCTATTTGAAGCGAAAAAACCGGTATGTTTTCATTCCTAAAGTCAATATAGCTTTTCGAATGTCCCCACTGTGTATTAATGCAGCCTATGTCGGTAAACAGCGGTGCAATCAGTTTTAAAAATTCCAGGTAGGATTTCGATTCCTTGATCTCTTCTTTGATTTCTTCGATTCGTTGATCGATTTTTTCCCTCGATGACACCCGGTAGAGATCTGGATGCGCTTCTTGCAAAACAGAAGTAAGGATTAGAAAATCTTCATTCAATTGCCCGGTGGTGAATGTTTTATGGCATTTTAGTTCGCGCTTTTCATCGTTGCTGATTACAGAGGACGAGCAGGAAGTCAAAAACAATAAAAGAATAAGTAAAAAGTTGGTATTCAATATTCTGATTGCTATTTTGATTTGCAAAATGACTGTTGTTACTCAACCCAAAAATGGGGAATAAAGTTGAGACTGAAACGGATTGATTGTACAGAAGTCATAAAGACGTTTGGTACGTTCGAATCAGATTTCATGAAATATAACGATCCAGTTGTCTCTTCGGAGAAATTCCTTAGAGCGCACTTAACTTACTAAGGCACGCCAATTAATTCAACTTCTACCTGGAGATTAGGAGCCGATGAATTTCACCATACTTTTTGGTACTTATTTTAAGTATATACATTCCGTCCGCAATGCCGCCCAGGTGCAGGCTTTTAGATTTATCTGTGGAAATGTATGCAAATTGGTTTTGATAAATCAACTCACCACGAACATCGAATAGCGCTATATCAACTCTTTCGGAGTCATCCTTAAACTTAATATTTATAACTCCATCGGATGGATTGGGATACAAAACAATCTCATGGTCATCGTTTTCGAAAATAGTCAAAGGACTTGAATTATATCTGACGATGCCAAAATCGTACGGATGGTCTCCCACATGTCCGACTGTCACAATTTTTCCATCAGATTGAACAGCCATTGCTGTATTGTAGTTAAAAACAGAGTCAATAGCCAGGGTTACAAATCCCCCGTTTCCAAATGCAGGGTCCAGGGTTCCTGTTGCGTCAAACCTTGCCAAGGAGAACTTAAAAATGGAATCGTCAAAAACATTTCCCGATGCAAGTATTTTGTTATCCGGAAGTAGTTCGATTGCTGAAATACCATCTTGAAATGGACTAACGGAAGTTATGCTTATCCCATTTTGACCAAATGCATTATCAAGTATTCCCTGTGGAGTAAATTTAACCAGGGTATGATCGCTGAAATTATCTGTTGAAAATCCGCCGCCAAGGATGCTGCCATCCATTGAAATTACCAACTCATTAATGATTGAATTTCCGGTAACAGCAGGAGCAGCCAATGCCACTCCGTTTAAACCAAATGATTGATCAAGGTCGCCATTTGAATTATATCTTACAACAGCCATTTTCGAATTTGAGAACCCCCCTGCAACTATTTTTCCGTCAACATCTATTTTAATTGAATTTACCACGTTTTGAGAATTCGGCTGAAGACTTGTCATAACCAATCCATTGGAGCCAAAGGTCGCATCCAGAACTCCATTGGTAGTATATCTTGCCAGTGCAAATTCGTCTAAGTCATTATCTAAGGTATAAGCATGTCCTGCAAGTACAATTTTTCCATCATTTTGAATTTGTAATGCTTTTGCCACTGCACTTTTCCCCGGGAAAGTTGTAGTAATCATTCCAGAGTTACCAAAACCCATGTCCGGTGTTCCATTGGGATGATATCTAGTCAAAACAAAAACATTTTCAGAACCACTCCAGGTATGTCCCGCGACACAAATTTTTCCATCGGATTGTATTTGGATGTCGGATCCAATACTGGTGAAAGCCAGTTGTGTTTTTGTGATACCATTCAATCCAAATCCGACATCTAAAGTGCCATCACTATTGAAACGAGCCAAACAGATATTATCCGTAATACCATCCGAAGTGTAGCCAACAACAAGTATCTTTCCATCCG
This sequence comes from uncultured Cryomorphaceae bacterium, assembly GCA_964546775.1. Lineage (GTDB taxonomy): Bacteria > Bacteroidota > Bacteroidia > Flavobacteriales_D > SKUL01 > SKUL01. The sequence continues at coordinate 5,005 of CAZJLZ010000196.1, forward strand.
GCTGTATCCTAATAGCTTTCAACACGTCATTGGAATTAGTAATGTCCATCCTCACTAATCCATTTATGCCAAAAGTCATATCCAATGTCCCATCCTGGGCAAATATTGCGCAGGATAGAATCATATGTATAAGTGTCAGCAATTTCACTTTGATTTTCATTTTATGTTGTTTTTATTGGCTATGTAATAACGCCTTGAATCTTGTTCGATACAACCTTTCACTGTTCCCTCTCGCCAGTTCGACTTCTCCCAATATTCAATTCCTCCAATCTGATCTTATAGATATTCCCAAAACCATTTTCAACACTATTTGAAATTTCTTCCAACGCTTCCGGAGTATTTATTTCCCGCTCCATAGTCGATCGTCTTTCACTGCTAAAGTAAAAATTGAGCTCCTCCCAATCCACAAAAGGACAGTAATCCAGGTATTCGGAATTGACTTTCTCTCCTAAATTTCTTGCTGCTGCCCAATTGCCCGATGGATCTTTCTCACTAACATACAAATCACCGCCCCCAAAACCATCGTCTCTGCCATAGGAACTAAAAATTATGTAATCCTCATCCGGACTGACAAACGCGTTAAATTCATAGTAAGCCGTGTTTATCGCCGTCGATAAGGGTACTGGCAACTGGTATTCACCATCAATCATCTCAGACATGAATATATCCTCTTTACCTATTCCGTCCTTTCTTGTGGCCGTATAAAACAAATTGCCCTTTCGACTCAACGACGGATAAAATTCGTCTCCTTTGGTATTGATTATTGAGTCGAGCGGAATGGGTGCCGTCCAGACACCATCGACCCGATCGCTGTACCAAATATTAAAATCCCTTCTTTTCTGGTCGCCGTAAATGGGTCTGTTCGAAGCAAAATACAGCCTGTTTCCCTCCTCACTTAAAAACGGTTCAATATCATGGAATACTCCGGATATATTCAAGATTTCAGGTTTTCCCCATTGTTCGTTCTGCTTCGTGAATTGAAGCAGGCATCTATACTGCTGCTTGAAATCGCTTCTTGTAAAAATGATTTCATCCCCTTGGGGCGAAATGGCTATATCCCGCTCATATAGGGGTGTGGAAATACTGTTCTCTCCCAGTAAAACGGCTGTGCTTGAGATGGAGTCAAATTCAATCAAATATTTATCAGAATCATTTTTGGCGGGTTGACAGCTATATTGGAAGACCAACAACAGGGCACCTAATTTTATGATTTTCATTTGCAAACTCTTTAAAAACAGAAGTAAAACGATGGGTGCTTGATAAAACAAGCGAATACTGCGCTCACCCAAAAATGACGAAAAAAGTTTAGATTGAAACGGATTAATTGGTATAGTTGGCAGA
>CAZJLZ010000197.1:0-2601 GCA_964546775.1 uncultured Cryomorphaceae bacterium
GCACAAACTGCATCGGCAGTCGGTTCAACAAACCATAGGCTACCAAGGCTGTTCGATGTAGCCGGGAAAGTAGCCACACTCAGGTTTTGTGCTTCTGCGCAATCGCTGTTGGCCACAGGGGCATTGCAGCGTACGTCGTAAGCGATTGGATCATAAGGACCACCAAAACCATCATCGCAGCTCCAAGAACCATCAGATTCAATCTGTACCATGATCTGACCAGTCGTTGAGTGAAGGATTTCTCCTATATCCAACCCACCAGTTGTTGTCGTATTCAATGGTGTACCTGTTCCGTCGAAGTTGTCATAGACGTAAATGTCATCACAACAAGACTCCAACTCTCCGTTTGTGAACATGAAATACAGGTCACTTCCACCGGCCGCTTCGTAGTAATAACGATCATCGGCATCGTTGCCGTAGCAAACAGGTGTCGATGACAAGTTGCAAGTAGAAACCGGGTACTCACAGCTTCCGTCGTTATCCGTAGCATTCGCGTCGAAATTGATCGCAGAAGGATCGGTACAACCATAGATTTTGGAACAGTACACATCCCAGTCGAGGCCTGCGGGGAAAGATCCTGATACGCAAGAAACGCTTAAGTCACTGGTGATCTGCACCAACAGCGCACCACTTGTAGACTGGAACATTAATCCGCTCACATCGCCACCGGTTGGTCCGTAAATGATTGGAGCATTGGTATCTGTACCGTCATAAATGGTGAGGTCGTCGCAGCAACTTTCCAATGTTCCGCTGTTGAAGGAAACGATCGGCTGGTCGCCAACAGAAGCTCCTTCATACAGGAATTGATCATCGGCAAAGTTATCATAGCAATGGGTAATGTTCACTGGGGCGTCCGGACATGTCGGCACCACACAAGATCCATCGTCTACCGTTGCGGCAGGGTCGAAGTTCAATGCAAGAGGATTCATACAACCCGGTACCGGCGGAGCCGTGCAGGTAATATCGTAAGCGATATTGGCGTAGCCATTGCTCTGGCAATTCACCGAACCATCAGAAGTGATGCGCACCATGATATCACCGGTGGTTGAGTGGTAAAAATTACCCGCAGGTAGAACTCCATTGCCCGAGAACAACAGGTTGTCAGATGTACTGAAACCGTCGTAGATCTCGAGGAAATCACAGCACCCTTCCATTTGACCACCAGTCAGGGCGAAGTAAAGGTCACTTCCCGCATCGGCCTGGTAGTAGAAACGGGTGTCTTCGTTGTTATCGTAGCAGTAGGTGTAAGAATCAGGTCCACAACTTACAATGGGCACTATGGGTGGTGTACAGCTTGTACACGTTCCGTTTAACGTGCGGTTCACGTTTTCAGTCGTACATGCGTTATCTGCCCATACGTGAACACGAACATCACCATCGAAGGTAGCGGTCCAGGAAATTGGAGTGGTTCCTTCTACCAATACATTGTTCGAAACATCGGTTAACACCAACCAATCTCCGCCGTCGGTAGAACTGAATTCATAGTCGTTGCCGGTAACTGCCCCGATAAACACATTGTAGTCTCCAGCCCATGTAGCAAATATATCCACACCATTTCCATCGTTCGGAAGTGCAGCAGCGTCCCAAAAACTCGTTGAAATACAAGAAGGTGGTGGTGTACAGGTGACACATTGTACGGTTGTCGTGTGCGATCCGGCACAAGTTGTTGTACAAGCCGCATCCTCTGTCCAGTGAACATAAAGGTCTGAGCCGTTTCCAGAGGTTACTGTAAGCGGACTGAAACCTTCGCCGAGCAATGTGGTGGCGATGCCATCTTCATATACGACAGCATAAGAACCATTGTCGTGGGTGAATTCATAATTTTCTCCGGCTACTATACCGGTGATCTGAGAATACTCACCGCTGCTATACGCATTGGTCGTAATATTGGTGACGCCTCCACTTCCATTGACCGTTTGGGCAGAGCCCGGGAAAAACGGAAATGCACAACCCGTAGCACTGTTGTCGCAAGCAGCAGCAGGTCCAGAGCAACTCATGGTGAGGTTTCCGGTACCGGTTGCACCGGCCCAACCTGCAATGCGCACCCAGTAAGAGTTACCGCTGGTTACAGCAAAGGATATTTGACTGGTATTTCCAGCGCAACCACCAAAATCATCGTTGCAAGCCAATTCAGATCCGCCGCAGGCATCCCATGCACTCAAACCGGTGTCGAAACTGGCATCACCACAAGTGCTGGCCGTTGCGGTACCCGTGCAGGTAGCCACATATTCGTACCACACCGCATTGACATCTCCGGTTCCAGTACAAGTTGTAATGTTCGATCCTGAAGAACCATTGGAGTCAAAAGCTGTGGCACCGTCGCCAATGACAATAGCATCAACACAATCGTCGTTGGCCGGGCCACCGCCGCCACCGCCGCTTGACATGCGCCAAACCAAAGTAGTGTTGGTAGAATTGGTACCACAATTGAATTGATTAACCTGTGTCTTCACGACACCGGTAAAAGTAGCTGTCCACTCAATCTTCGCGTCAGCACCTGCGCAGAAATCATCGCTGTAACAAATTTGCGTATTGCTGTTGTCGTAAAGCGTCAACTGACTGTCGTAAGAAGCATTTCCTCCATCTGCAGTGCAAAGCGAC
>CAZJLZ010000198.1:0-11751 GCA_964546775.1 uncultured Cryomorphaceae bacterium
GAGTCACCCTCCGTAATAAACAGTGTTGTTTCCTTTTCCTTCTCCGGATCTTTTCCTTCGTTGAAATGTGCCCGACAATCACGCAATTTCTTGTTGTGTAGATTTGCCTTCTTCGCTCGGTCTTTTGCCAGTTTCCGAATTCCGGCCAGTTCTTTTCGCTCCTTTTCGGAACGTCGGATTTTACGATCCAGCTCCTCAGCAATGGTCGGATTTCTATGCAGATAATTGTCGAGGTGTTCTTTGATAAAATCACCGAGAAAAGCGCGCATTGATTTCCCGCCGGGTTCGATTTCCTGAGAACCCAGTTTGGTTTTCGTCTGCGATTCGAAAACCGGCTCTATAACCTTTACGCTTACAGCCGCGACTATTGAGCTTCGGATATCGACAGCTTCGTAATTTTTTCCGTAGAACTCGCGGATGGTTTTGGCAACCGCTTCGCGAAAGGCTCCCTGGTGCGTACCGCCTTGTGTGGTGTGTTGTCCGTTGACAAAGGAATAGTATTCCTCGCCGTATGAACTTCCGTGGGTAAATGCAACTTCAATGTCCTCTCCCCGCAAATGGATAATGGGGTACAATGGCTCGCCGTCCATCTTTTCCTGGAGCAAATCAAACAGTCCATTCTCAGAATGAAACCGCGTTCCATTGAACCAGATAGACAGCCCTGTATTGAGGTAGCAATAGTTTAAGATAAGTCTCTCAACGTGCTCAGCCCGATAACTGTATGCTTTAAAAATATCTTCATCGGCAATGAACTCAACATAGGTTCCATTGCGATCTTCGGTGTCAGTGAGCGGCAAATCTTTTACGAGTTCACCCTGGTGAAACACGGCTGTTTTCTTTTTGCCGTCGCGGACTGATTCAATGCTAAAACTGGAAGACAAGGCATTCACAGCTTTGGTACCAACACCGTTCAGACCAACGGACTTTTTAAAAGCTTTGGAATCGTATTTAGCCCCGGTATTGATCCGCGAAACGCAATCAATGACCTTTCCCAACGGAATTCCACGACCAAAATCACGGACAGAAACTTTTCCATCCTTAATCTTGACTTCGACCTTTTTTCCATGACCCATTACATATTCGTCGATGGAATTGTCGAGGACTTCCTTGATCAGAATATAGATTCCATCGTCAAAGGAATTCCCGTTGCCGAGCTTTCCGATGTACATTCCCGGACGGAGCCGGATGTGTTCTTTCCAATCGAGCGATCGGATATTATCTTCTGTATACGTTGAATTATCTGACATGTGTGTTTCCTGAAAAGGAATGGGGATTTGCGCTTAACGACGCGCTAAAATAGCCTTTAATCATTTCGATTTCGGACGACTTGAAGAGAAATTATCCACAGCTTATTTTGAAATCTTTGAAAGATATAGGAAAGAGGTGATGATTGCTCAAAGCGGTTTTTCTACAAAATACATCCCGATTTTGCCTTTTCCTTTCGCTGCTACTTCTCCCCTGTATTCGAAATGATAAAACTCCTTAATCCGTTCGTATGTACTTGCTGAAAGGTTGATTTTTCCTGATTCACCAGAGCTTTCCATTCTGCTGGCAGTATTAACGGTATCTCCCCAGATATCGTATTGGAATTTTTTGATGCCCACAATTCCGGCTACAACCGGCCCGGTATGGATACCAATGCGGACTTTAAAAAATGGTTTGCCTTCGGCCTTTCGAATTTCTTCATTGTGCAACATGAAATCACGAATCTCGAGTGCCGCATCTACAACATTTCTGACGTGTGTAGAATTTGGAGTTGGCAATCCACCGGCTGCCATATATGCGTCGCCAATGGTTTTGATCTTCTCGATACCATATTTCGACATAATTTTATCATAGGCACTAAAGCTTTCGTTGATTTCATCCACGAGTTCACTTGGGTTCATTTGTGCTGACAACTCTGTAAATCCCACAAAATCGGTAAACAGTACTGTGACGTCCTCGAAATATTGTGCCTCTGCAAATCCTTTTGATTTTAGCTCCCGGGCAGTTTCTTCGGGAAGAATATTCAATAATAGTTCGTCACTTCGTTTTTTCTCCCGCGCAATTCGCATCCGTTGAAAAAAGAAAAGACCAGCCAACAACAACATAATTCCAAAGCCGCCAATGAAACTGTTTCGTTCCAGATTCTTCCGTCGCAATTGTTCGGCATTGAGAGCATTCTTCTTTTCCTGTTCGGCTTCTATCAGCGCTTCTTTTTTATCGAAATCGTATTTGAAACGCTGGTGCATGATCTCCTTCTGGTTTTCTTCGCTTTTGATACTATCGCGCAACAACAAATAACGCTCGTGCATTAGCAGGGCGTCTTTATATTGACCGGTCTCGGAATAAAGTCGATAAAGGGCCTCTGCTGCATCCCGTTCTATAGTAACCACTCCTAGTCGATGTCCGATCTCTAAGGCTTGTTGACTGTTGCCAATGGCTTGTTGCATCCGTCCTGTTTTTCCATAGATGCTTGCAATATTGCTTAAGGAGACAGCAATACCAGACTGATCCTGTATTTGCCGATTGATTTCAAGGCTGCGGTTGTGTTGTTCCAATGCTTCATCAAAATTTCCTTGATGATTAAGCAAGTTGCCGATATTGTTCAGCGTTCTGGCCATACCGCGATAATCAGCCACCTCTTCCTGAATGGTCAGGCTCCTTTGATAATTCACCAGGGCATGAGAAAACATTTGATTTCCATTGGAAGAGTCCTTTTTCGCAAAGGCATCATCCCCCTTATCTTTATACGTCACACCTATGCTGTTGAGTGCATTGGCAATCATAGCAGGATTATCTAATTCTTCTGCCAACTCCAGGCTTTTCAGGAAATATTCCAATGCCTTTTCGTGGTTGCCATCACTACGGTATATCGCACCAATATTTGACAAAGCGTTAACCATACCAAAGGTATCTTCCAGCTTTTCTTTAATTTGGAGACTTTGTGTCAGGTTCTGAATGGCCCGAACATAATCGCCCTGGCTGTAATAAATACTCGCCAGATTGTTCAACATATTGGCCACACCCGTTTGGCTGTTAATGGCTGATTTTAGTTCCAGACTGCGGGTATAATAGTCTATTGCTTCGGTCAGATTACCGAGATAATAATGGGATGCACCTTGAGTGTTGAGGGCAATTGACATACCATCTTGATGGCCTCGTTCACTGGCAAAATCATAGAGTAATTGGGCATAATAGAAAGCGCTGTCGGGTTTGGTATTAATATAACCATGCCATGCCACGGCATGAATAGCCTGCATTCGCAATGAATCTGATTGTGACGGATCCTCCCAGACCGCCAGCAAAGAATCTACATTAATAGATTGAGAAAATCCTTGAATGGAAATCGAAAGAATCAGTATTGGGCATATGCTCCAAAGACTTCGTTTCATGCAACGGCTTGGTTGGCGGCCGCCTAAATGTATGCATTATTCAAAAACTAAGAATTCTTCAGTCTTGTCAACTGGAACGACGAATTCCTTTTGCAAATAAGCTCCTATACATTGAATCTGAAGTGCATCACATCGCCGTCTTGAACAACATACTCCTTACCTTCTACCCTCATTTTGCCGGATTCCTTTACTGCGGCCTCTGAGCCATAGTGGATGAAGTCATTGTACGAAATTACCTCCGCGCGGATGAATCCCTTTTCAAAATCGGTGTGGATTACACCGGCCGCTTGTGGGGCTGTATCGCCTTTGTAAATCGTCCAGGCACGGACCTCCTTTACGCCAGCGGTAAAATATGTTTGAAGATCGAGTAATCGGTACGCAGCTTTGATGAGTTTGCTCACTCCGGCTTCTTTCAACCCCATATCCTCAAGAAATTCCTTCCGCTCTTCGTAAGATTCCAGTTGAGCAATATCGGCTTCAATGGCGGCCCCGATTACAATCACCTCTGCATTTTCATCTTTCACTGCTTCGCGAACCGCTTCAACGTGTGCATTTCCATCCACCACTGATGATTCTTCAACATTGCAGACATACAACACCGGCTTTGCTGTAAGCAAATGCAGATCATACACATAAGGCTTTTCCGCCTTTTCGAGTTGAACCACACGCGCTGATTTTCCCTGTACCAATGTTTGCTGGAATCGTTCGAGAACCGCCGCCTTTTTCTGAGCTTCCTTGTCCCCGGTTTTGGCAGCTCGTTGAACAGTGGTAAGCGCTTTTTCTACTGTTTCCAGATCTTTCAACTGAAGTTCGGTGTCAATTACTTCTTTATCGCGGACAGGATTTACAGAACCATCCACGTGTACGACATTACCATCTTCGAAACATCTCAAAACATGAATGATGGCATTGGTTTCGCGAATATTCCCGAGAAACTGATTCCCCAGTCCTTCTCCCTTGCTGGCTCCTTTCACCAAACCTGCTATGTCCACAATTTCGATAGTAGTAGGGACCAAACGTTCTGGTTTGACCAATTCTGATAATTGCGTCAGGCGTTCGTCGGGAACGGTGATCACTCCAACATTTGGCTCAATCGTGCAAAACGGAAAGTTCGCAGCCTGGGCTTTTGCGTTGGATAAACAGTTAAAAAGAGTGGATTTACCTACGTTTGGCAAACCTACGATTCCACATTTAAGGGCCATAAATCAAATTTTGCGCAAAAGTACAGGAATTTAGCGGGGAATACACCCTACAATATTTTTATACCTTGAGCCAAATCATTTCTCGTCTGATGGTCAAATACACCAGCTAATTCGTCGGTCGAAAACGAATCTTTCTTTTCTGTCCTCTTATTATAATGCACGTGCCGCGAGCTCACAATTATTCACAACAACTCTTCATAACTCATGCGAATTATGCTGCCCGGCTAAACACATTGTACTAATTTTGCCCCGAACTTTTTACCTCTCAATGCATGACTGACACCGCTACATTAGAACAAACGGCCCAGCAAGTAAGACGCGATATTGTACGCATGGTACACGCAGTAAATTCAGGCCATCCCGGCGGTTCATTGGGTTGCACGGAATATTTTGTGGCTTTGTTTTTTGAAATCATGAAGCATACTCCGAAGCCATTTGACATGGAAGGAAAGGATCAGGACCTGTTTTTCCTGAGCAACGGACACATCTCGCCGGTATTTTACAGCACACTTGCCAGAAGTGGATATTTTGAGGTTAGCGAACTGGCCACTTTCCGGAAAATCAATTCACGTTTGCAAGGCCATCCTGCCACTCACGAAGGATTGCCCGGAATTCGGGTGGCGTCCGGTTCGCTTGGACAAGGTCTGTCTGTAGCAATTGGAGCGGCTTTGACGAAAAAACTGAACGACGATGATCGACTGGTATATTCTCTTCATGGAGATGGAGAAATGCAGGAAGGTCAAATCTGGGAGGCTGCGATTTTTGCAGCGCATCACAAAGTGGACAACATCATTTCTACCATCGATTTTAACGGCCGGCAAATTGACGGTGACGTGGAGACAGTGATGTCGCTCGGTGATTTACGAGCCAAATGGATATCGTTTGGTTGGGAGGTGATGGAAATGGAAGGCAACGACATGGAGTCTGTCGTAACAGGCTTAAAAATGGCTCAAAAGTTGACTGGAAAAGGAAAACCTGTAATGATTCTAATGAAAACGGAGATGGGTCAAGGCGTGGACTTCATGATGGGATCTCATGAATGGCATGGTATAGCTCCCAACGACGAACAGCTTCAATTGGCTTTCAACCAACTACCCGAAACGCTGGGTGATTACTAAATGAATTTAAAACTCATATACCTTCTTTTACCATTTTTACTGCTGAATGCGGAATCTACTTCGGCTCAGGAGCGACCTCTGACCAGAATTTTATTTGTTTTCGATGCTTCCAATTCCATGCACGGACGTTGGGATACCAACAGCAAAATTCATGTAGCCCGGGAATTGCTCAATCAGAGCATGGATGAACTAGAGGGCTCACAAAACCTAGAACTTGCATTGCGGGTTTACGGTCACCAAACCGCCATCAGCGCCGGAAATCAGGATTGTGAAGACACACGCCTTGAAGTTCCATTCGGACCCAACAACCAGGCACGAATCAAATCCACCATTGCCAACATAAATCCAAAGGGCACTACGCCCATTGCGCGGTCACTCGAAAAAGCCGGTGGCGATTTTCCGCCTTGTAAGAACTGCCGGAATATCATCATTCTAATCACGGATGGGATCGAAGCGTGCGATGGTGACCCCTGCGCGGTTTCCCGATCGCTTCAAAAACGAAATGTAATTCTTAAACCATTTGTCATCGGCATCGGACTGGACGAAGGGTTCAAGAGCACTTTTGAATGCGTTGGTAACTATTACGACGCCACCAACGAAGCGACGTTTAGAAACGTTCTCGAAATTGTAATATCGCAAGCGCTCAATAGCACCACCTCGCAAATTAACCTGCTAAATGTCAACGGAAAGCCGACAGAAACCGATGTGCCGGTGAGTTTGTACAACAACCACAACAACGAACTGATCTGGCATTTTGTGCATACACTGAATCACCGGGGTCAGCCGGACACGTTGAATATCGATCCGGTAATCACCTACGACATGAAAGTACACACCATTCCACCCGTTGAAAAGAAGAATATCAAACTCACTCCGGGTATTCACAATATAATTGGTGTGGACGCTCCGCAGGGTACGCTTGACCTGGTGGTGGCAGGCAGAAATCGCGGTCCGGAGTTTCAGGCCATCATTCGTCAGAAAGGGAAAACGGAAACACTGAATGTCCAGACATTCAATCAAAAGGAAAAATATCTCGTCGGCGCCTATGATCTCGAAGTACTTTCTCTGCCCCGATTAATCATTAAAGATGTGAATATCGACCAGAGTCATACTACGACCATTCAAGTTCCCCAACCCGGGGTTGTAAATATATCGATGTCATCTCCGGGTTATGGAAGTATATTCGAACTGGATAAAGGAAAAATGAAATGGGTTTGCGATTTGGAAGAAAACAGTACCAATTCGCAATACAACCTTTTGCCCGGAAAATATAAAGTAGTCTATCGATCGAAAAACTCGAAAGAAACCATTTACAGCAAGGAACAGGAATTTTCAATTCAATCGGGATCGTCAACGAATATCAAACTATAATACAGCATGGAAATTAAAGTCACCGGAAATAAAGACACCCGATCGGGATTTGGAGATGGTTTACTGGAGCTCGGAAAAAAGAATCCCAATGTAGTTGCATTGTGTGCCGACCTCACCGGATCGCTGAAAATGAATGGTTTTAAAGATGCTTTTCCGGATCGGTTTTTTCAGGTTGGTATAGCCGAAGCCAATATGATGGGACTAGCGGCCGGAATGACCATCGGAGGGAAAATTCCCTTCACCGGAACTTTTGCCAATTTCTCTACCGGAAGGGTGTACGATCAGATCAGACAAAGCATTGCATATTCGGACAAGAATGTCAAAATATGCGCTTCTCACGCCGGTGTTACACTAGGTGAAGACGGTGCCACGCATCAAATACTGGAAGATATCGGCCTCATGAAAATGCTTCCGGGAATGACGGTCATCAATCCATGTGATTACAATCAAACCAAAGCAGCCACCATTGCGATTGCCGATCACCATGGCCCTGTATACCTCCGTTTCGGACGGCCGAAGATGCCAATTTTTATTCCCGAAAATCAGGAATTCATTATCGGAAAAGCGTTGCACCTTATTGAAGGAACCGATGTGACCATTTTTGCGACCGGTCACCTTGTCTGGAAATCTATCGAAGCAGCTCAACAGTTAAAAGAAAAGGGCATCAGTGCTGAAGTCATTAATATTCACACCATAAAACCTTTGGATGAAGATGCAGTGTTGAAAGCCGTCAGCAGAACGCGTTGTGTGGTAACAGCCGAAGAACACCAGCGCCATGGAGGATTAGGTGACAGCATCGCCCAGTTGCTTGCATTAAAATTACCGACTCCAATGGAATATGTAGCAGTAAATGATTCTTTCGGTGAGAGCGGAACACCGGATCAACTGATGACCAAGTACGGAATTGATACGGCTGATGTGGTTCGCGCAGCAGAACGCGTGATTGGCCGAAAGTAATCTGATTCATAGTCTGAAGTAACCCGTCGCATGAGCAAGAACCGAGATCTTTTCCTTCGACTTCAGGCCCAAACCACTCCTCACCCGATGGGTCTGGAAATCGCCTCAGCCGAAGGAATCTGGATTACGGATGTTGATGGCAAACGATATATGGACCTGGTCTCGGGTTTAGCGGTAACCAACGTCGGACATCGCCACCCCAAAGTTGTTCAGGCAATAAAAGACCAGTGCGATCAGTATCTTCATGCAATGCCGTACGGGGAATTTATACAGGCGCCCCAGGTTGATTTGGCTGTAAAAATGCAGGAGTTGCTGCCCGAAAAACTGGACACCATCTATTTTGTTAATTCCGGAACCGAAGCCAATGAAGCCGCCCTCAAACTTGCAAAGCGTTTTACCGGTCGAACCAAGCTAATTGGTTTTGAAGGCGCTTATCACGGCAGCACACACGGTTCGCTGAGTTTATCGGGAAATGAAAAGAAAAAAACCGCTTTTCGACCGTTGCTACCCGATGTGGAACACATCCGGTTGAATCACCTGGAAGATCTTGAGCGAATCGACCTCTCTACCGCCGGTGTGATTTTGGAAACCATTCAGGCCGATGCCGGGATCCGTATCCCGACAATGGAATTCATGACCGCGTTGCGCGACCGCTGTACGAAAACAGGAGCTTTGTTGATTCTCGACGAAATCCAATCCGGAATGGGGCGTACCGGCAAATTTATGGCCTTTGAACATTACAACATTGTTCCCGATATACTCACGCTGGCCAAAGCCTTTGGTGCCGGAATGCCGATGGGGGCTTTCATTGCCAACAAAGAAGTAATGGAAAGTCTGACGCACCGCCCGATGCTTGGTCACATTACTACTTTTGGAGGTCATCCGGTTTGCTGTGCCGCAGCAAAAGCCGGATTGGAAATATTGATCGAGGAAAAATTGATTGAAAGCTGCGAAGCTAAAGGTGCACTATTTGAATCGAGTATATCACATCCCGCTATTCGGGAAATCAGAAGAAAGGGGTTGTTGATGGCGGTTGAATTTAATTCGTTTGACGAGGTACATAAAATCTACCACGAATGCCTGAAACGGGGAATCATCACGTTTTGGTTTTTATCTTGCAACAACAGTTTCCGGTTAGCTCCGCCGCTCACAATTTCCACTACAGAAATTGAAAAAGCTTGTAGGAAAATTAATGAGAGTATCGCTGCTGCACTGGATTAATCGATAGCAGATGAGGTTCTGCACGTGCAACTATTTATTTTCCACGACGTCATGATTTGAAATCAAATCAAAAACCAAATCATCACATTATGAAAAAAATCTTTACTCTACTATTTGGCTTCTGTTGTGTAATTGCCGTTCAGGCGCAAATGTCACATGTGATCACTGCATCGGGTACCAGTTTTACTCCGAATAATCTGACCATACTTGCCGGAGATACTGTTGTAGCTAATTTTGTTGGCACACACAGTATTACCGAAGTTTCCGAAACCGATTGGAACAACAATACGGCCAACAGCAACGGCGGATTCTGGATCGGTTTTAACGCACCAACACAAAATGATTGGTTCGTTCTCACTGAGGTCGGGACTTATTATTATATGTGTATTCCACATGCATCAATGGGTATGAAAGGAATTATTGAAGTAATCAATCCCACAGTGGGAATTGAAGATTCGAATCCGGCCCAATCTTATTTTATTGCACCAAACGGAAATGGAAGCTTTACGCTTAATTTTTCAGAAAGCGATGAATTTGTAGTTTTCTCAATTACAGGTCAACAACAACACATGCTTTCGTTAAGAGGACTCAACAGTCAGGCTGAAGTAGATTTTTCAGAACTGACTCCGGGAATTTACCTCGGAATTTTTATGTCCGAAGGAGAAAGAATGCATACGATTAAATTCGCGCGGTAATCTGCTCTGTCAGAAATCTCCGGTTGATAACATTACAAGGGTGCAGGCTTCGGTGTACTGCACCCCTTTTTCTAACAATATCCGTTGTAATTCCGGGTTTTCCGTTCCGGGATTGAAAATGACTCTTTGGGGTTTTAAGGATAACAGATAATCATACATCGCCGGCTGGTTTCGCGCGCCAACATAAAGTGTTACCGTGTGTACATCGGCAATGGGCGGATGTCCGGTTTGAATTTCTATTCCCTCAATTGAACCGTTTCGCAGTCCTACGGGTACCACTTCGTGTCCTTTATCTTTTAGCCGCTGAACAGCGAGAAATGAATACCTGCTAGGGTTGGGAGACGCACCGAGTACTACTGTTTTTGACATTTCTAATTGAACATTGGTGATTCTACTAAAGATCGTAAAAATGTTTCATCTTCCAGTTAGGAATAACGAATTCTCCGTCCTCTTTGCGGATCATCAGGTAAAACTCGCGGCATAGAAAACTTGCCGAATGACTGAAACTGCGGTTTTCCAAATAGCACTCCCAGGCGTGATAAGCGAGCTTCTTCACTGCCCGCCACGCATGGTTGTTGTAGCCGTTTGGACGAGAAAAGGAGTCGATGTGTGATTTTACTTCTGATAGCGTTTTCATTTGATTGATTTTTAATGTTCGAAACAAAGATTCACCCGGAGGTACGTAATGGATTTACGTAGCATAAAAAATTATCGCAAAGCCTTCTGAAAAGTCATTCTCCGCACCACAAAAACATACGCACATTCGGGTTCGGCCACCAGTTCTTCAAGCGGTAGCATGACCAGTTTTGTGTGATACGTACAACCACGAACCCGCAACGGACGTTCAAAAACTTTCATAAGATTGATCTGAAAAGAAGTCTGCATTTTTTTTAGGTCCCGCATCGATAATGCTTCACCAACCAAAGCCGAAACTTCGCGCCGCAATTCTGCGTCGTGATTGGCCAGCAACAATTCGTTGAGCTGTCTGTACGACACACACAAAGTGGCCGTATAACTGGATTCGTTAAAAATAACCTTGCAGTGAAGCAGAACTTCATCTCCACTACATTTAAACATCAGGTGCTGCACAAATACACGCGAAAAATTATAGCTTCTATCGCTGTACAATTTTTGTCCGAGGTCTTTCATAATCTTTGAATTTTATCCAAAGCACGGACACCACTACGTAATGTATTTACGTAGCCAATTTTTAAAAGAATACGGGAAAAATTATTTTGCGTAAAGCGACGCCGCCTGCTGCAATCGACTGGCAATTTCAGATGTAAGAGATGTCGGAGCCAACACCTGAACGTGGACTCCGAGACTCAGAAAATACATGATCAGTTCTTCTGTGATCAATACTTCTATTTCGAATTCCGACCATTCAGAATTTTCAATCAATAATTTTTGAGATTGATGTACGGGTTGAGTTTCGATATACCGGGCGGTAACCGGCGATGTTTTAAACCGGACGTTAACGGGCTTTGCTTCCGATGAAGCAGTGATTCCAATGCTTTTGGAAAAATAATGTTCCGGATCAAAATCTTCGGGTGGCGAAAAAGCTTGTTCTGTCAATTCCAGTGACCGAATCCTTTCGAGGCCAAAACTTTGAATTTTGTCGCGTTTTTCACGAAAAGCAATCAGGTACCACCGGTTGCGATATTCCTTCAACAACAGAGGATTCAGCACATATTCATCTGCATTGTCGGCCGTAAATTTTTGGTATTTCATTTTAATCTGGACACGCTTATGGATCGCTTCAAGCAGCGTTCCGAGGTGCTCCGAACCCATATCACCGGGTGCAGCTTCAAAC
>CAZJLZ010000199.1:0-2535 GCA_964546775.1 uncultured Cryomorphaceae bacterium
GGACATCGACAAGTTTGCACCGAACCTCAGCTTTTTCTTCAGCAACGGTATCGACCCGGAATACGCAGTAATTGGTCGTGTGGCACGGAGAATCTGGGCCAAAGCCATGCGTGATAAATACGGCGCCAACGACCGCAGCCAAAAACTGAAATACCACATTCAAACCAGCGGTCGATCACTGCACGCCCAGGAAATAGGTTTCAACGATATCCGGACCACGTTGCAGGCTCTGTATGCGATTTATGACAACTGCAACAGCCTACATACCAACGCTTACGATGAAGCGATTACCACGCCCACCGAGGAAAGCGTTCGTCGCGCGATGGCCATTCAGTTAATCATAAATACAGAGCTCGGACTGGCCAAAAACGAGAATCCGTTGCAGGGAAGTTTCATCATCGAAGAACTGACCGATTTGGTTGAAGAAGCTGTGATGCTGGAATTCGATAGGATTACCGAACGGGGAGGAGTGCTCGGCGCGATGGAAACCATGTACCAGCGCGGAAAAATTCAGGAAGAGAGCCTGTATTACGAAACGCTGAAACACACCGGTGAATATCCGATTGTAGGCGTGAATATGTTTTTAAGTGACTCTGGTTCGCCGACGATTGTGCCCGGAGAAGTGATTCGTGCGACGGAAGAAGAAAAGAAAGCGCAGATTGCCAGCGTGAAATCGCTGCAAAAGAGAAACGCCACGGAAGCTGAAAATCAATTGCGAAAACTACAGGAGTTGGCCATTAAGAATGAAAATATTTTTGAAGGTTTGATGGAAGCGTGTAAATTTTGTTCATTGGGGCAGATAACGGATGCGTTGTTTGAAGTAGGAGGGCAGTATAGGAGAAACATGTAGGGTGGAGTTATGAGGTATGAGATATGAGATTGGAGATGGGAGTGAGGAGTGATGAATTATGAGATTGTAGTGATGAGGTATGAGTTATGAGATTGGAGTGATGAGGTACGAGTTATGAGATGATGAAATCGGTTCACGGTTCACGATTTAATGGTTAGTGGTTAATGTTTAAATGGTTAATTGGTTGTGGTAAGGAAGCGGATTTTGATATTTTAAAACCAAATAAAATGTTTAAAGACTCATACTTAGTTGCGATACTGATGACGATAGTTTTATCGGGTTGCAGTACGACGAATAAAGATCAGGATGGGAATTCGATTCAATCTGTTTCCGTGGGTGATCAGGTTTGGATGGCGAAGAATTTGAACGTGGGAACGTTCAGAAACGGAGATCCGATACCTGAAGTAAAATCCGAAGCAGAATGGATTAAGGCCGGAGAGTCTGCTCAGCCGGCGTGGTGCTATTTTAAAAATGATCCGGCAAATGGACCAAAATACGGAAGGTTGTACAACTGGTACGCCGTAGCTGATGAGCGCGGATTGGCCCCGGAAGGTTGGCATGTCCCGGGCGATGAAGAATGGACAGCGATGACCAATGCGATAGGTGGTCAGACAGAAGCCGGAGTACGCTTAAAGTCTGCTACCGGGTGGAGCAACAACGGCAACGGAAGAGATGATTACGGTTTCAATATCCTCGCCTCAGGTGGACGTGGCGGTGTGAGTGGTTTCAACGGTGAAGGAACCGTAGCCGTCTTCTGGTCTTCAACTTCTAAAAGTCCGTCATTTGCATGGTACCGGGTGGTGCATGCTCACCGAACCGGAGTTTTTCAAGAGAATGACGACAAAATGAGCGGATTTTCGGTGCGTTGTGTGAAAGACAGCCATTAGTTTTCCAAACTCAAACTTCGTTCAGCACCTTCAACGGTGGCTCGTTCACAACCGAACGGCTGTTGAGCATTCCAATCAATACCGTTAATCCAACGATTACGAGATAGGTTATCAGAACCGAAATCCAATCGGGTGACAGCAACGCGTTGAAGCTAAATTGCGCCAGCGCAACACTTGCTACCAGTGCAATTCCGATTCCCGTAAAAGCCGCCAGACTCCCGAGCATCACGTATTCCACAAAAGCGATTCTCAGCAATTGTTTCCGGCTGGCCCCGAGCGTTCTGAGCAGCACTCCCTCGTGAATGCGTTGAAATTTGCTCGTTCGAACCGATGCGATCAGCACAATCAATCCGGTCAGCATACTGATCAGCGCCATGAACTGAATTACAAACGAGGCCTTTCCGGCTACTTCATCGATCGTATCCAACACAAGGTTCAGATCAACAATGGAAACATTTGGAAAGGACTTCACCACCGCTCCCTGGAATTTTGCCGATTCTTCTACGTTTCCAAATCTGGTGAGGACCACATGAAATTTCGGAGCTTTCTCCAATGCCCCTGTAGGAAATACCACGACAAAATTCGTTTGTACGCGTTGCCAATCCACTTCCCGAACACTTCCAACAACGCATTCCATGATGGCTCCCTGTACGTTGAATTCCAATAAATCACCGGGCTCAACTTCCATGTTCTCAGCCATTCCATCGGAAAGGGAAATGGGAATCGGTCCGTTTTTGGGATCACTTTTTCCAATCCATTCACCGGCTACCACGGTTTCGGCGTCGGTGAGCGAATCGC
>CAZJLZ010000200.1:0-3019 GCA_964546775.1 uncultured Cryomorphaceae bacterium
GAAGCCTGGGGAGTTATATAAACGATCTTATTGCTTCCAACATCTGCCACCAATGCTGGTAATTCATCTTCTGCCAGAAATGAATAATCGTTATAAGATTTCTTAACCTTTCTCAATTCTCGAGTTCATTTATTTCCAGTAATTCGTTCATATCAACAGCTCCTTTCTGAACTCTGGCTCCGTTAATTTTGAATTCTTCACCATTTTTATATCGCGTAGTCAATTGAAGCATTCCCTCTTCATCGTACGTTTTCCACGTTCCGACACGAATGCCTGATTTGTATTTCCCTTCTTCTTTCAATATACCGGATGGAAAATAATACTGATGCTTTCCTTGTTCCATACCCCCTATAAATTCTCCTTCAAAATAAGTTTTTCCGTTGAAATAAATATACTTCCAGATTCCATGTTTTTCACCATCCAAATAACTTCCGTGCTCAGTATGATCTCCCATTGTATAAAACCATTCTCCCTCTTTCTGGCCATTACTGTATTCACCTTCAGTAATTACCTCACCGTCACTATCGTATTCGACAGATTCACCATCTTCATAACCTTTTCGATAGAATTCGCGGCGTAGAATTTCTCCGTCTTCATAGTACCACGTCCAGTTGTTATGCGGCAATCCCTCAACATAACTTCCTTTCTGCTCAATTGCTCCGGATATAAAATAATAAACCCATTCCCCGTCGCGCTGCGAATCAACATAAGATCCTTCTGATTTCAATTCACCCGTGGGATAATAGTGTTTCCAAAAACCTTGATAAAATCCTTGTTTATCAACTACCCCCTCGGCAACCAATACTCCATTGTTGTACATTTTACCTCCAGCCACTTTTCCCGCTGAATCATAAATGCGGTGAATTCCTTCTTTTACTCCGTCTTTGTTATACCCTCCGGTAGTTCTAATACTTCCGTCAGCATAATAGGTATTCTGAATATCCAACACTTTTATTTCTTCAGCGTCTTCTACCAACAATCCATTCTCGTATTTTTCCAATAGCATCAAATTTCCTTTACTATCAAAGCTCTTAAATAACCCATGCTTCATGCCATTGGTATAATAGCCTTCTACTGAAATATTTCCGTTGCGATGGTATTCAATCCATCTGGCAGTTTTTCTTCCCTGTGCATCATAACGGTTAATTGACTCCTGGCGGGTAATAAATCCGTTCTGATATGTAAGCAGAGTTATAATTCTTCCATCCTTGCCGTATTCATATCCCTTACCTTCTTCCTTTCCATTCTCAAATGTTACTTTTTTACTTACCTCCCCGGTAGTATAGAAGTACAACCCTTCCCCCTGTTTGGTACCATTTTCGAAAGTTGATATTTCTCTAATGTTTTCATCCGTGTCAAAGAAAACTGCTTCGCCATGCTTTCTTCCCATTTCATACGTTAGTGTGCTCGTTTTCAATCCTTCATGATTATAAAAAACCCATATACTGTCCAATTCGAAATTGGTTCTTTTTCCAGCAGACTTTATCTTTCCGTCAGGGTAATACGTTTTCCAAAACCCATCGGGCTTACCATCCACCATTATTCCTTCGCTAGAGATATTCCCGTTTTCATGAAAAAACTGCTGATATTCTCTTTCCTGAGCCAAACCTTCAATAACTCCTAAAAATGAAACACACACTACACCAATAAAAGAAAGAGATTTAAATGAAATATAAATGGTTGTTATTATGCTGTTAATTGTGTTCATAATTTTCTTCGAATACCTCTGGAAAATGATTTATCACGTTTTAGTAACAAATGATTAACAGTAGTGACAGTCTAAAAGTCTTGTATCACATTTGTTTCTGATATAACAAAGGTAGGTGTTGAAAATTATACTGAGGAAAAATAATTTCTGTTTCGGTGGTAATGGTGTTAAGAAGTGCCGTGGTTACTTTGCTATAAATTATCATCAACCGATTTTTTTTAGAGACTAATTATTCTATCTGAAAGTTCAACTGAAATTTCCTAATCTAATTTTGATATTTTTTTCAGACGTTTTAATCACAATTGAGAGCGGGTTATTGTATAACTATTCTAAAAAAATCCAGCTATTTTAATTGCTATCTTTGGTGCCTGTATAACACTTACTTAAAATGAGAATTGCTATAGGATCTGATCACGCAGGTTTCGAATTGAAAGAGTATCTGAAGAATGAACTGAATAGTTCAGAATTGGAGTTTAAGGATTTTGGAACCCACAGTTCAGACAGTGTTGATTACCCTGATTTTGCACACCCTGTTTCCAGTGCAGTCGAACAAAGTGAGGTTGATTTTGGAATCGTAATTTGCGGTAGTGCAAATGGCGTAGCCATGGCAGCAAATAAGCATGCCGGTATCCGTTGTGCACTTTGTTGGAATGTTGGAGTTGCTGAGCTTGCCCGTCAGCATAATAATGCGAATGTAATAGCATTACCTTCACGTTTCGTAATGAACACAGACGCGTTGGAAATGGTGAAAGTATTTTTAAAAACCGAATTTGAAGGCGGAAGACACCAGAGAAGGGTCGAAAAAATATAACTATGAAAGTATTATTGTTGTTGTTGGTTTTGCCCCTAACAGGGTTATGTTCAGAAAACAACGGAGATAGCTTAAGAACACAGTACGCAAAAGAGATTAGTGAAGACTCTCTTCGACACCATCTAGGGATTATTGCTTCCGATGAGTTCGAAGGCCGAGAAACCGGGAAACCGGGTCAAAAAAGGGCTGCAGAATATTTGGCTGAACACTTTAGCGAATATGGACTAACGACTGTAGCTGACAGTGGGTTTTTTCAGCGATATTATCTTTCTGAAACCGGAATAGAGGAAGCTTCCGTAAAGGTGGGTGAAAAGGAACTTGGCTTTATGGAAGACTATTATTTTTTTGGAGCTATGGTTGCGAATGGTGAGCGTCGTTTCAATCAGATTCAGTTTTTGGGATACGGAATTGATGATTCTCTGTACAGTGATTATCGCAACGCAGGAAGCGTGATTGAGAGCGTTGTGATATGGGAAGAAGAACCATTGAATACAAAAGGC
>CAZJLZ010000201.1:0-3005 GCA_964546775.1 uncultured Cryomorphaceae bacterium
TCGTATGACAGAGGTATAACTTAGCCGAGTCATGAAACATTCTACCCTTTTAATCTCCCTACTTTTGCCAGTTGTATCGATCGCACAGTCTGAATTTGTTCGAACCTACGACCAACTCACTGACAATACTTCCATTGCATACTCGGTTAAGCAAACCAATGACGGAGGATTCATCAGCATCGGCAGTACGAACAATGAACTCAATCCGGACATTTTCATGATTAAAACAAATGCGTCCGGCGGAGCAGAATGGGCAAAACAATTTTCTGGTGTGGATCACTCGCTTGATGTTGCTCTTGATATAACACTTGCTGCTGACGGCGGATATATCTTTTGCGGAAATTCAGATAACCGAAGAATTCTCTGGAAAGTTGACGAAACAGGCAACGACGTTTGGAATACAGCGTTGGGCGATGCAGGTACGGATGCGTATACTGCATTGACCCCTACCAGAGATGGCGGATTTGTAGCAGTTGGTGATGGAATGGTCGTAACAAAAATTGATTCTGATGGTCGAGAACTTTGGACAAGAAACAAACCGACTGAGCACGTGTCAGCATATCGTACCATAAAAGAGCTGCCCAATGGCGATTTATTGATTGGAGGATTTTTTACTGCCCGCGACGAAGGAAAGGCAATCACCATTCTTGTGAAAACCGATTCAGAAGGAAAAGCAATTTGGGCCGAAACTTATGGCGCAGGAATTATCAACGCGGTAGACACCGATGATCCGGGAAACATCTGGGTAGCCGGAAATGCGAGTTATGCCGTGCCGATTGTTCTAAAAATCGGATCCAACGGAAAAGCAATCTGGGAAGGAATGTACGAAGAAGGTCGAATGGGAAGCGCGCACAGTATTGTGGTGAAGGATGTTGAGAGCGCAATGGTATTTACGGCTGCAGGATACATTCTGATTGATAAAGATGGAAAACTGCTTCGGAAGGAAAACACGCCCGATTTTGGGTTCAACAAGGCCTTTATTAGCAAAGATGGTGATTTGATAATGGCCGGATTCTGCGATGAATCCATCTCGGGCTATGAAAAATTCACCTTTCTGAAAATGGAAGAAACTGGATTTCCTTCTCCGACAGCTTCAACTCAATAATCAATCAGATTTCTGAACTTTGATAAAGTCTGTTGTTTCGTTGAGTTGCAAACGGATCAGATAAAAACCTTTCGTTAAAGAACCAAAAACACCGGACAGATCTACACAGGCTTTACCAGCTGTAACAAAACTCATCTGGTCGCCTGCTTTCCTTCCATTGAGATCAAAAATTTCGCAGTGCAGATTTCCGCCTTCCGGAACAACCATCAACAATCGTAATTGGTCCTCGAAAGGATTTGGATATGCCTGAACACCCCAATCAGAACCGCTTTGGTCGTACAGACCCGTCACCAAATCCTGAAGAATAGTCTGCGCGAGGAAAAAGTTGGGCAATCCGTATCCTGCTGAATCATTTGGATTGGTGTAAAGATGAGCACTTTCTTCAATGGCCGAAAATACCTGCATATTGGTAGCAGTTGGAGTGGTCTGCCACAAACACGCAGCCAGCCCTGCCAACACCGGTGACGAAAACGAAGTACCATTTCCTTTGACAACGGTATTGTTCGCATTGGCCATTACGGTTTGTAATCCCTGGGCGCAGACATTCGGTTTTACGCGCCCATCAAAAGAAGGTCCACGGGAGCTGAAAGACACAACTGCACTATCTGCCCTCACAGCGCCGATTGCCAGTACGGAATCCGCATCAGCTGGCGCTCCGATATAGTGCCAGGATGATGAACCGGAATTCCCGGCGCTGTTTACCATCAGCATTCCTTTTCGCGCGGCAATATTTCCAGCACGACTGATCCATGTCGTTTGCCCGTCCATATCTTCATACGTATAGCTTTGCAATGAATCGTCAAACGTTGTATATCCAAGTGAGGTATTCAGAACATCCACCCCTGCAGAGTCCGCCATTTCTGCTGCGGCGATCCAGTTCACTTCCTCAAGCTGATATTCCGAAGAAACATTTTCGGTCCGAAACAACATGTATTCAGCCTCAGGTGCCGAACCAATTACGCTGTCCGGCCAAAATGCAGCCATTGCAGACCAGACGAGTGTGCCATGCGAACTACTGTGAAAAACGTCCTCCTGCTGGTCTACGAAATCCCAGGTGCCGATCAATCGTCCATCTGCAATCAAGGGCTGGAAAGCATCCATATCAGCCGCTCCGGCAAATCCACCGTCCATTACGCCAATTCGCAAACCGGCTCCCGTGAATCCGGCATCGTGCAGCAAATGCCCGTTGAGCATTGAAATCTGGTGAAGGGAAATTCCGTACTCTTCGAAATCCCGATCTTTAATGGATTCCTCTGTTCGCGGCGGAACTTCTTCGTGGCCCAACAACTGCACCGAACGAATTTCGCTCACGAAAGGCAATTGCAGTACCTGTTCGAGTACAGTGCTGTCTTCGGGCGCAACAGCGATTGCATTAAACCATTTGGACGAAAAAAGCAATTCCATTTCACCGAGTGCCAATACCTGATTGATGTAATCGGGGTTTACGGGAAGATCAGTACTCTGAATAGCGATATCCTGGTTGATGCGGCGTTCGATAGCGCGATTGCTGAGGTATGCTTCCGGTTCAGTCAGGCTGAATGGACTATTGTCTTTGTCGGTAAATTCTATCCAATACTTGCCGGGTGCGAGTTGTGCTACCGCGACCGAGGCCAGAACAGTAAAAAATACGGTGCAACTAATTCTGACCATGGTCCATGTATCGGTAGTATAACTCATATCCGCTTTGTATGTTTTCGGCCACAGGATTGGCCATGTAATTGACATCGGTTTTTATTTCAATCAGTTCTTTGTACACCAGGCCGATGTGTCGTGCATAAACTTCTTCTCCCCGCTCCTGCTCGATCAGGTTCACGGCACCTTCCTGGATGACATTGGCCGAGTTATCAAAAAAAGCATCCCCGACCTGTGCAGTTTCTCCGACCTGCTCGTAGCTATAATC
>CAZJLZ010000202.1:0-3088 GCA_964546775.1 uncultured Cryomorphaceae bacterium
GTGAGAGTTGTGTTTTTTGTACCGGGTGTGTAAGTATCAGTTTCCGGGCGTGTAGGTGAATTCCGCCATCGGGATTGGAGCGATCAAAACCGTATTTCAAATCGCCTTTGATAGGACACCCCATGTGCGCCAATTGAACCCGGATCTGGTGGTGGCGACCCGTTTCGGGAATGACCTCGATCAAATGATAATCCTTGCTCGACGACAGCATTTTGAAATTCAAACGTCCTTCTTTGGCGTCGGGTCGCTGCTTTTCGCTTACATAGGATTTGTTCTGCTTTTCAACCTTGTATAACCAATTGACCATCCGGCCGTGCTGTTGAGAAGGGGCTTTCTTTACAACCGCCCAGTATATCTTCTCCACTTCGCGCGTACGAAACATTTCGTTCAACCGGGAAAGCGACTTGCTGGTGCGGGCAAATAGCACCACACCGCTCACAGGTCGGTCTATACGGTGCGAAACGCCAAGATATACTTCACCGGGTTTGTTGTACTTGTGTTTAATGTAATTCTTTACAACTTCACTCAACGGAGAATCTCCGGTTTTATCACCCTGCACAATATCGCCCACGCGTTTGTTTACAGCAATCAGATGATTGTCTTCGTAAATGACCTGCAGATTTTCTGCTGATGAACGAGTAGCCATCAGTATTGCTCCCGTTCATTGGGAAAATCTATACTGCGCACATCTCTAACATAATTTTCGATGGCTCCTTTCATTTCTTCGTAAAGACTGTGGTAGCGCCGTAGAAACCGGGGATGAAATTCCTGATTGATACCAAGCATGTCGTGTACAACCAGAACTTGCCCGTCCGTACCCGATCCCGCACCGATTCCTATGGTTGGAATAGTAATTGTTTTGGATACGTCAGCAGCCAAATCAGCGGGAATTTTTTCGAGGACTATTGAAAAGCATCCCGTTTGTTCCAGCAATTTTGCGTCTTCGCGCAATTGTTCTGCCTCTGCCTCTTCTTTGGCACGAACCACGTAAGTTCCAAATTTGTAAATACTTTGAGGAGTCAATCCCAAATGTCCCATCACCGGAATCCCCGCAGATAAAATGCGTTCAATGGATTCTTTGATTTCTGCTCCCCCTTCCATCTTTATACCATGCGCCCCGGATTCCTTCATAATGCGTATGGCAGAAGACAAAGCCTCTTTTGAATTTCCCTGATAACTCCCAAATGGCAGATCCACGATCACCAATGCTCGCGAAACTCCACGAACTACTGAAGCGGCGTGATAGATCATCTGGTCGAGCGTAATTGGTAAAGTAGTTTCATGGCCAGCCATTACATTGGACGCCGAATCGCCAACGAGAATAACGTCTACTCCGGCTACATCTACAATACGCGCCATGGAAAAATCGTATGCTGTGAGCATTGCAATCTTCTCTCCCTTCAATTTCATTTCCTGCAAAACGTGCGTGGTAATCCGCTTTACATTTCCGTGAA
The DNA here is from genome assembly GCA_964546775.1 of uncultured Cryomorphaceae bacterium. Lineage (GTDB taxonomy): Bacteria > Bacteroidota > Bacteroidia > Flavobacteriales_D > SKUL01 > SKUL01. The sequence goes on from CAZJLZ010000202.1 coordinate 1,455, forward strand.
CCGACATGCGTTTCGTTTTAAAAAGTGAATCACAAAAGTAGCGGAATCCGCTTAACCAGTTTACCAGTCTTTATTTAAAAAGCGCCTTCTATCTTTGAACTACAACCATTGATAAAAAATCGGATATAGGGTTTGCAGAAAGCGCTAACTTTGTGCACCAAATAAAAAATATGCTTTTACGATATTGTTTCCTGGGTTTGCTGGTGTTTTCATTGTTTGGTTGTGAAACTGAAGTCGATCTCAATGCACCTTATGAAAATTACACCACGGTTTATGGTTTGATTGATCTCAGTTCGGATACCCAGGTGGTACGCGTTAACAAGGCATTTCTCGGTGCCGGAAGTGCATTTGATTTTGCTATGATCAACGACAGCAGCGAGTATCATCCGGACGATGTGGAAGTATTTATTGAATTTGGAAACCAAAGTGTAGAACTGGAACCGCATTATACAGACCGGCAGCCTGGGGTTTTTTATGATGAGAATGTACTTGTGTACATCACTACTGAAAATCTTTCAGTGGATGCACAAGGAAATCCGATAGATGTCAATTCACTATACAATCAACTGCCGGATAATTATAAGCTTATAGTGAAAGTCGGTGGAAAAACCATTACCGGATCTGCAGAAGCAACCTACCTTCGTGCTTCACATTCCGTTTCTGATCCAAATCCGAATATTCCTTCTCTGGCCTGGGGTTCGGTGAATGCCAATGGTGATAACTTTTTGCTTAAAAAAATGGCAATGAAAAGTGTACCACCTGGTGAACGATATGAAGCAAGGATAGTTTTTCATTACCGCGATCATTATACCGATGGCACTTCTGCTGCACAATCTTTCGAATTCCCGCTAGGTAGCCACTCCATTCCGGTTGGTAACTTAGAACAAACTTTTCAGATGGATTACAGCCCCGAAAGCATTTTTAACACCATTGCCAATAATGTAGATTGCAGCGGGGTATCCCATCGCACGCTTGAAGATACTGAATTCATTATGTTGGTTGCCGGTGCGGACTTATCCAGGTATATCACTGTCAATAATCCTGTAACCGGTATTGTAACTGAGCGACCCGAATACAGTAATATCGAAGGTGAGAATACAATCGGACTTTTTTCGAGTCGGTATAAACTTTCGGTCTTCAAACCATTCAACGGCAACACGCGCGAAATGCTATTTACCGGCGAAACCACTGGTCACCTTTGCTTCTGCGATGATTCACCCGGGAGCCTCTTCCCCTGCCCCGATAACAGTTCTGAGTGCGATTGTAACTAATCACTTGTCCTTCTTTTCTTGACAAATTGACGTAATGTCAGGTGTTGTGACACCTGATTAATGCCATTATTTCACCATTCCTGCTTTCTGAGTGCGTGGTACGGATATTGACTTGTGATCGCCGAACACCAACAGAAAATTTTGAACAATGGGTAAAATAATTGGAATTGACTTAGGAACTACCAACTCGTGCGTATCCGTAATGGAGGGAAACGAGCCAGTAGTGATCGCAAACAGCGAAGGAAAAAGAACTACACCCTCTATCGTGGCATTTGTAGAAGGTGGAGAACGCAAAGTGGGAGATCCTGCCAAGCGTCAGGCCATCACCAACCCCGAAAAAACGATACACTCCATCAAGCGATT
>CAZJLZ010000203.1:0-8555 GCA_964546775.1 uncultured Cryomorphaceae bacterium
ATTTTCCTCCTTAATACTATCGGGCACAAAAAGATATTTTTTATCGTACATCACTCCATCCAGATAAAAACTTACCCAGTATTGATTCGTCAGACCCAGCAATTCGTCGGGAATGAGTTCAACTTTTCGGAAGGATTCAGGTTCCAGCACATCTAAAAAGTGTCTCAGTTGCGAGGTTTTTACTTTTTCATCTTCCTTTACCCCATAACCGCGTGAACTGACGATAACGCCTTCAATACTGGTGGGTTTCATATTGATTAGATAGCTATACCACTCGGTGTGATTCAGTTCATTTACCTCCGGCACAACGGCCATGGCTATATTCTCAACCTCGGGTGGATTGATATCGCTCATCATGGCAGTAAACTTTTTGCAATTTCGATATAACTGTATGAATCCTCCGGCAATCCGTCTATTCGTTCAGAACTCCGGTTGTGGCCTGTGCGAACAATTACCAGATCAAGCCCCGGAACCACGATGATGTATTGACCCAGCATTCCCTGAGCCTGAAAAAATGGCTTTCCGTCAAAGTCACCCAGCCACCACTGATATCCGTAATGCATCACCGGTTCGCCGTCTTTATCAGGAATCATTACCGGAGTAATGGATTCCTGCACAAACCATTCGGGGACCAATTCTTCTCCGTTCCACGAACCTCCATTTTTATACAACATACCCAACCGGGCCAGGTCGCGGGTGGTAGCGTAAAAACAACAGGATGAACGTTCAATTCCGTCTTGTGCGTCCAACGTCCACCACGCGTCGGATTGCGCTCCGATCTTCTGCCAGATGTTTTCCGAAACGAAATGCGATATTTTTTTTCCGCTTACCGATTCTACGATCAGGGATAGCAAAACGGTATTTCCTCCGGCATAAGACCACTCTTCTCCGGGTTTAAGACTGGGTTCAAAAGCAAGGGTATTTTCCCGGAGATTGTCGCCGTAATACACCTTTGCCTGGTAGCCGAAAGGGTTTTTATAGTCCTCGTCAAACCCGATTCCTGAACTCATTTGCAACAAATGCCGAATGGTAATATCGCTGTATCCCCTATCTGCTATCTCAGGAATATATTTCGCTGCCGGATCTTCTAGTGCGATGCGTCCCTGTTTCAGCAACACCCCGATGCTCATACTTACGATCGATTTGGCCGACGAAAAAGTATTCGGAGTAAAAGTCTGATCGTAGCCGTTGAAATAATGCTCGGCCAGCACGGAATCCTTGTAAATTACTAGAAAAGTTGCTGTTTCTATGGAATCCAGCCATTGTATATCCGCATCATCCAGGTGGATATTTTTTTGGTGTGAAGGCAATATTACCCCAGGTGTAGCCGCTACCCTGCGATGGGTAAAGAGATTAAAGTCATCAATAGAAGGCCCTTTTTGTCCGATCAGATACGTTTTTTGCACCGCCTCCAGTACGTGAAAATTACCTGTAAAATAGAGTGTAGCAACAGCGATGCCTATGAAAACCAATAGAATCAGTAATAGTTTTTTCACAACGAAGGTTTATGAGAGCGAAGCCCAGTTCCAGCCAAAGATATTGGAAAGATGTTGTTTGAGGATTTTTTTTACAGCTTCACTATCCTGTTTTTCTCCCAGTTCTTTTTCCATGCTTGTCACCGCTTTGTCGTCGATTCCACAGGGAATGATATGACCGAAATAATCAAGATTGGTATTGACGTTGAACGCAAACCCGTGCATGGTGACCCAGCGGCTGCACTTTACCCCAAGAGCGCAAATCTTTCTTGCTTTCTGAGGGTCATCGGCATCGAGCCATACGCCCGTCAACCCTTTCAGCCTTTCGCTTTTAATTCCGTAGTCCCGCAACGTGAGAATAACGGCTTCTTCAAGATAACCCAGATAACGGTGAATATCTGTAAAGAAATGATCCAGATCCAGAATCGGGTATCCCACAATTTGGCCGGGACCGTGATAGGTAATGTCACCTCCTCGGTTGATGGGATAGTAACTCGCAGCGTACTTCCTCAGTCCGTTGGAGTCGAGCAGCAGGTTCTTTTCGTCACCGCTTTTTCCGAGTGTAAATACATGCGGATGCTCACAAAACAGTAAATAATTCCTGGTTAGCTGTGCTGCTTCCGGATTTTTTCGGTTTATAATTTTTTGATCTACAGTCTGTTTGAAGAGCCGCTCCTGATAATCCCAGACAGCTTTGTAATCCATTTCACCCAGATCTTCAAAAATTACTTCTGGTTTCAATGCCGCGCAAGTTCACTTTTTAAATGGGTAATTACATCGACTTCAACCGGATCAACTCCACGTTTTTCAGAAAGGTACAACGACAACCAGTCACCCACGGCAATCAGATAATACATTCGTTCGAGTTGATTGTCTCCGACTGCCTTCACTTCTTCTACCACATCGGTTCGTTTTGCAATGAGATCGCGGCTCAGGTCCAGTCGCACAGCGCTGCGTGGATGATCATCGCTACTGCGCAAAATCACTACTCCAAGTCGATTGTCTCCGCCGGCCCAACCTACCAGTTCGTTGTGATTCATTTCCGGAAAAACATGATGCCAGCACAACGATTTAGCATTCTCGTTGATCTGCTGTCTCCAGCGTACCGCAATGGCTGATAAACCCTCTGCGCTGTATAAAACCGGAATCCGGCCGGTAAGTTTCTCGGCCAGATCGCGCGCAATTCGTTTTGTTTCTTCCTGCGTTTCCTTCAGGTGATCGGCTATTTTCAGAAACTCATTTGCATTCCACGGAACTACTCCGCAAACGCCCATGAGTGCGAATAATGCCACCGAACTATGTCCGAAAGCTGCCCTGGGAGGAAATCCTTCGGGTAACTCAACCAAAGGTAGATTTTCATCCTGGGCCATTTTCAGCATTTTCCCACCGGAGGTGATCACGGCCAGTTGTGCGCCTTGTTTTTTTGCATGTTCTGCAGCGGCGATGGTTTCTTCAGTGTTTCCTGAATAGGAGCAGGCAATAACCAGCGTTATATCATTTACCCAGGCGGGCACTTCATAATTTTTATTCACCACAATCGGCACTTTTGCAAAAGGCGACAGCGTTTCAGCAATCATAGATCCTCCGATTCCTGAGCCACCGAGGCCGGTGATTAATATATTATTAAAAGGTCGCAAATCCGGTTTGCCCAGATTGCGATACTGCGCAACACTTTCCTCAATATTTTCGGGGAAATGAGTAATAAGTTTTTCCATTTCTTGGAACATAGCGTTTTTTTGGGTCGTCTAAGATACAAAATTAAGCAGCGCAACCTGAAGCCTTATAAACGGCAACTCCTATCTTTGCAGCAAAATGAACAGATATATGGCTCGACAACTGTCAGAACAGGAAATTATCCGACGCGAAGCACTCGCCGCTCTTAAAAACAGGGGGGTGGATGCCTATCCGGCCAATGAGGTAGAAGTAAATGCATTTTCTGCCGAACTTAAAGAGAATTTTGAAGAAGGGAAGAAGGTGAAAATGGCCGGCCGGTTAATGAGTCGCCGGATTATGGGTAAGGCTTCTTTTGCCCAGTTGCGGGATGGTCGGGGCGATATCCAGATCTACATTACCCGAGATGATCTTTGTCCTGGAGAGGATAAATCCGAATACAACGAGGTTTTCAAAAAGCTGCTCGATTACGGCGATTTCATATCTATTGAGGGTTACCTGTTTAAAACCCAGGTGGGAGAAACTACAGTTCATGTGGAGCACCTGACACTGATCAGCAAAGCGCTTAAACCACTGCCCGTTGTGAAAAGCGATGCCGAAGGAAAAACTTTCGATGCATTCAATGATCCCGAAATGCGCTATCGACAACGATACGTGGATTTGATAGTAAACCCGAAGGTGCGCAACATTTTCAAAACGCGCTCAAAAGTGTTTTCGGTGATGCGCAATTTCTTTGACGAAGCAGGATATGTTGAGGTGGAAACACCAGTATTGCAACCAATTCCTGGAGGTGCCAACGCACGCCCGTTCATCACGCACCACAACGCCCTGGACATGCCACTTTATCTTCGAATAGCGAATGAGCTTTACCTTAAGAGATTGATTGTCGGAGGTTATGATGGTGTGTACGAATTTTCCAGAAATTTCCGAAACGAAGGGATGGATCGCACCCACAATCCTGAATTTACCATTATGGAAATATATGTGGCCTACAAGGACTACAACTGGATGATGGATTTCACCGAAGAGATGATCGAAAAAGTGGCACTTGAAGTACATGGTTCAACCAAGGTCACAGTAGGAAAAAACGAAATCGATTTCAAGCGCCCGTACCGCAGACTCACAATGCTCGATGCGATTAAAGAATACGCTGGAGTGGATGTCAGTGAAATGGATGAGGGGGAAATCCGTTCCACTTGTAAAAAACTGAAAGTTCCGGTGGATGACACCATGGGAAAAGGAAAACTCATCGATGAAATTTTCGGGGAGTTGTGTGAACCGAAATTGATCCAGCCCACATTCATTACAGATTACCCGATAGAAATGTCACCATTGTGCAAACGCCACCGCAGCAATCCTGAACTGACGGAACGCTTTGAGCTGATTGTCAACAGTACCGAAATTGCGAATGCCTATTCCGAGTTGAATGATCCGATCGATCAGCGCGAGCGTTTCGAAGCGCAACTGAAATTGTCAGAAAAAGGAGACGATGAGGCGATGTTTATCGATCACGATTTTTTGCGTGCTCTGGAATATGGGATGCCGCCGACTTCGGGGATGGGAATTGGTATGGATCGGTTGGTGATGATGATGACCGGCCAAACGTCAATCCAGGAAGTGTTGTTCTTTCCGCAGATGCGTCCGGAGAAATTTGAACGGCCTTCGGGTATGAACGAACTGAAAGCAATGGGTATTGATGAACAGTGGATTGCGCATCTTGAAGCTATGGGTTTTGATTCACGCGAAAAACTTAAATCGGCAAAACCGACGGCCATCCATCAGCAAATGAATGGGTTCAGGAAAAAGAACAAATTGGATATTCCGGCGCTGCAACTGGAAGACGTTGAGCGGTGGCTTGCTGAATAATTCAGGATTTGTTTCGTGCGTGGTGTAGAGATTCTACCATGCGCACGTTCGTATAAAATGCCCGGGCGGTTATTGCCAAACCAAAAGAGACCAAAAGAATTACCGGATTGATTTCGCTGAAAGCCCGTGCAAGAAAACAAACGCTTGCAAGCATAAAGCTATGATAAGAAAGGCTGTTGATTCGTTTTAGTCGCTTCAGTTCCGGCAGTGTCAGTTCGTTCAATTCGGATAAGGTCATGATCTCTCAATTTTTTCTCTCCCTGCTTACGTAACCTAAAGCAATTGGTTCGGATGCTGCGATGATTGATTTTGTTGGTTGCAGCGGGGATTAAAATTACAACTTTCCCATACCATTCCCAAACCGATACTTATCCGTGCATGATGAAATAGAAAACCTATGACCTTGAGGGCAGCGGTTGCTGAAGATTGTTAACTACATTTGTACAAAACATATAAACTATGCAAACAGGTATACTTCACTTGCACTCTTTGCTGAGATGGTTTTTACTGGCATTGCTCATTTACGTGGTCGTTGTATCCATAATCGGTTGGAAACAGAATCAAGTCTATACAAAAGGGTATAAAAAACTTGTTTTTTATACGGTTTTAACCACCCACGTTCAATTGATTCTCGGCTTGTTGCTGTACGTCTGGAACGGATGGGCCGGAAAATGGTCTGAGATTGGTGAGGTGATGAGTCAATCGATAACGCGCTTTTTCACTTTGGAACATACCCTCGGGATGCTCATCGCCGTGATTTTAATTACTATAGGAAGTGCGCGTTCCAAAAAGGTGGTAGAAGATTCGGGTAAGTATAAGGTAGTGGCGTTGATGTTTGGAATTGCACTGCTGCTGATACTGCTTTCGATTCCATGGCCATTCAGAGAAGTAGGTTTTGGACGCGGCTGGCTGTAAGGAAATAGCGATTTTCTTTAAACAAAATTAAGGCTACGGACTTTAATATTTTATGGCAGAAAATATCCCGACAGATAAACAGGTCGAAAAAGCAGTATTGGTTGGCCTGATTACTCAAAATCAAACCGAAGAGCAATTAAAGGAATACCTGGATGAACTTGCATTTCTTGCGGAAACCGCAGGAGCTGTAACGGCAGGCAAATTCGTTCAGAAACTCACCACCCCCCATCCGAAGACATTTGTCGGTACCGGTAAACTTCAGGAAATTGTAGACTTTGTTAAAGAACACGAAATCGACATTGTGATTTTTGACGATGAACTATCACCCTCTCAATTGCGAAACGTAGAACGTGAACTAAATGTGAAAGTGCTGGATAGGAGTAATCTAATTCTGGATATTTTCGCAAACAGAGCACGCACTGCCCATGCAAAAACGCAGGTAGAACTGGCCCAGTATCAATACCTGCTTCCTCGACTGACCAGGATGTGGACACATCTTGAGCGACAAAAAGGGGGTATCGGTATGCGTGGACCTGGAGAGTCGCAGATTGAAACAGACCGCAGGATCATTCTCGACAAGATTGCGCTGCTTAAAAAGAAGCTGGAAAAAATTGATCGGCAAATGGCTACCCAGCGCGGGAATCGTGGGCAGATGGTGCGCGTGGCGCTGGTAGGTTACACCAACGTCGGCAAATCCACGCTGATGAATATACTTAGTAAATCAGATGTGTTTGCGGAGAACAAACTGTTTGCAACACTCGATACCACAGTGCGGAAGATCGTTCTTCAAAATGTACCTTGCCTGGTAAGTGATACTGTGGGTTTTATACGAAAACTACCGCACCAATTAGTAGAATCCTTCAAGTCGACTCTCGATGAAGTGCGCGAGGCGGATATTTTGCTACACGTAGTTGATATTGCGCACCCCAATTTCGAGGAGCAGATAAATATTGTAAATCAGACGCTCAACGATATTGGCTGCCTGGAAAAACCAACGATGATGGTGTTCAACAAAATTGACGCCTTTCGTTTTGAAGAAAAAGACGAAGACGATCTGACTCCTAAAACGCGCGAAAATTACTCGCTCGAAGATCTGAAGAAAACCTGGATGGGAAGCGGTGACAAGAAAAACGCTCTTTTTATCTCGGCCGAAGAAAAAACCAATATTGATTTATTACGTGAACGACTTTATGAAATGGTGAAAGACATTCACGCAGTGCGTTTTCCATTTGACAACTTCCTCTATTAGCCGACCATGTCGGGTTTACTTCGAGCGCACCTCGCCCTTCTTATTGTAAACCTCATTTATGGAGTAAATTACATGGTCGCTAAGGGGCTCATGCCCGATCTCATTCAACCCAGTGGTTTTATCTTTTTGCGCGTGGCAGGAGCAGCAGTTTTGTTCTTTGTTTTGATGCTGGTCACAAAATTTCAGCGAATTGACCGGAAGGACATTGGGAGATTGCTTCTTTGTAGTTTTTTCGGTGTAGCAGCAAACCAATTGTTGTTTTTCAATGGTCTGAATCTCACGTCGCCAATCAATGCTTCGGTCCTCATGACAGCAAATCCCGTGTTGGTATTGATCCTGGCCAGTATTTTTCTCGGTGACAGGATTTCGGGAATCCGCGTGCTGGGAATTGTCTGCGGAGCCATTGGCGCGGTGTGGCTCATTTTTATGAGTGCTGATGGTACTATTGTTTCCGGTAATTGGCGAGGAGATGTGATGATTTTAATCAATGCTGCGTCGTATGCCGTTTTTCTGGTGATGGTAAAACCATTGATGCAGAAATACAATGCTGTAACGGTCAGCAGTTGGCTGTTTCTTGCTGGAATTTTCTTTGTACTACCTTTCGGATGGAGTGAATTTCGTGAAATCAGGTGGAGCGATTTCGAAGCAGGCGATTATGTCGCTACTGTATTTGTAATTTTCGGCACCACATTTCTGGCGTATCTGCTTAGTATTTATGCGATCCGAAAGGTGAGCGCAAATGTGGTAAGCAGTTATACGTATTTTCAACCCATCACTGCAGCGGTTACTGCTTCATTTTTTGCGTGGATCGGTTGGGCAGTAATCGACTATACCGGAGGGATTACCTGGATGAAAGTAGCTAGTGCAGTCTTGATATTTCTTGGCGTTTATCTGGTGAGCAAACCAGGACTGGACAAAGCGCGGGAGCGATCGACGAAGGAGTGACGAAGATTTGAAATAGAATGGTGGTCGGTCACGCTATAGAATAGCCAGATCTTTCTGACAGTCGGTTAATAATCTATAGTTCTATTTTAAAAAGGTTTGCTGACAACTTCATATTCTGCAAAAGAATACCAGGCGACTGTTCGTTCGTTGTCTGTCTTTTCTAATAAATAGCCGTACTGTTCTATACTGTCAGGAAAGTTTTCAAGCCACTTATTCTTGCACAGATAGATTTTAGGCTGTGCAAAAACTTGATGGATTTGTTCCGGATTTCGATTTACAGCTTTATCGTGGGGCAAGCCCATTATCATTTCCGGATGAATGCATCCGAATTCATAAGCGTTCCAATAAACGCTAATGATCCCGCATTCCCCCAGGCTTTTAAGGTCTTTGAGTTGGTCTAGACGAGAAATGTGCTTCTCCGGAAAATAATGCGG
>CAZJLZ010000204.1:0-2929 GCA_964546775.1 uncultured Cryomorphaceae bacterium
ATGAAATGTATTCTGAAATTACCTTAAATTAAACAATGATGTCAACGTTCAACGAAATTATAAAGGGCAAACAACCCGTTTTGGTGGATTTTTACGCCGACTGGTGCGGTCCTTGCAAAATGATGTCGCCGGTGTTGGAAGAGCTTTCCGGCAAAATGGGTGAGAAAGTGAAGATTCTGAAAGTCGATGTTGACAAGAATCCGCAGGCAGCCGGAAGTTTCGGGGTGCAGGGAGTACCGACATTTATTTTGTTCAAAGAAGGAAAAATTGTTTGGAGACAATCCGGTGCAATGCCAATAGATGTATTGCAGAAAGCCATTGAGCAGAACAGTTAGTTTATCCGGCATTCACCGCGCCGAAGCGGGTTGAATATCTTCCGGAATCAATCCGAACGAATAGCCTTGTTCCCTGAGCTGTTCCAGCACCTTTGGCAAAGCATATGACATTTTTTCAAAGGCTTTTTGGCTGTCGTGAAAGACAATTATAGAGCCCGGCGCTACATTTTTAACCACATTCTCTACACATTTTTCTTTCGTGACCTTGCGATCAAAATCACCGCTGATGACGTCCCACATGATGATCGAGAATCGCTTTCGGAGGGCAGTGGACTGAGACCGCTTAATTTTTCCATATGGCGGGCGGAATAATTTTGACGGTACAATCCGCGCGCATTCCAGCACATTTTTAACGTAGGAGTAGTCATTGTATTTCCACCCGTTCAGATGATTGAGTGAATGGTTTCCTATGCGATGTCCTTCATCAATCACCCGTTGAAAAATATCCGGATGTTTCAGCACATTATCCCCGATACAAAAAAAGGAAGCGCGAACATTAAATTCTTTTAAAACATCGAGCGCATAGGGCGTAGCTACCGGAATCGGGCCATCGTCAAAAGAAATGAAAACCTCCTTATTTTTTGTCGGCACATCCCATACCAAATCCTTGTAAACTGGCTTCAGCAAAGCGGGAGTTTTATTCAGGTACATCGGAATTAAAAGCTGGCGCGTGAATTTCTTCGTTTGTGTATTTCGATGGCTTCCATGGTGGTTTCGAACCGCGCTTCAATTTCCTCGAATCGCCCGGTAAATCGATCGGTCATTTCATCATCCTGCGGATATTGAGTAGTTACCATACGTTGCAGTCGCTGGAGGACGTGCATTCCAACCTGCATATCCCGTTGCAATCCACTAGAATATTTCGGGTCTAGGCTCATGTAATACTCCATCTCCTCGGCAAACTTTTCAAACAGTTTTTCGGATACATTGTTTGCAGCCTCATCTTCATTGATTTTGTATAACGATTCAGAAATGGGCAACATCGTATGGGTGTACGGAACATTTCGCTCAGGCATTACTTCCAGACATTTCAGCAACACTTCCCGGGCTTTTTCGTCATCTCCGCGTGTAATGAGCTCATCGGCCAGATTGCTGAATTGCATGCGTAGGTTGTTGATCATGCGCATGTTGTTTTCATCCAGGTAGATGTGCTTTTCGGTATCCATTCCACCCCATCGGAATTTGTTCATAAGCGCATCGTACATTCGATCTGCATGAACCTGACCGGTGACGTTTGGATTGGAATTCTTTGGAGCTTTTAGCGGAACCAATCTATATGCGAGGCCTTCGAGTTGGAAATAATCCTGCAAGCCGAGATAGCTATCCGGTCCTGTCGTTACAGCATAGTAAACAGGTCGTTCCCAGTTGTTCGTAGCCAAAAGATCCAGCATGATAAATTGGTTTTTTAACAAATAAGTCTTGTTGATTTTCCATTCTACTGAAGAAACAATTTCACCGGCTTTTTCCGGCGGAACTACTCCCAGTTCTACAACATGTGCAGAATCTACAGGCAGCGAGAAAGTTTTGGTAGGCATGTAGTGTAGTTGCTCACCTCCACCGAGTTGCAATACATTTTTATTGTCCAGTGCAAATTCTACGGCCTGAGCCGCATTCACATAAATTTGATTTGGATTTCGTGAGGCATCCATGTACACAACATCGCGTGTTCCCTGGCGGTATTTTTCTTCATCCATGCTGATCGGTAATGGATCGGATTCATAGGCTTTGCGCTTCATCTGGTCGACGTACCAGTCGGTATTCAACAAACTGAGGTTGCAAACCCGAATATCGGTACGAATTCCTTCCACTTCCTGAGCATACCACAGTGGGAAAGTATCGTTGTCTCCATTCGTGAAAATGATGGAGTTGGGTTCGCATGTTTCCAGGTAATTATGCGCGAAATCAGAAGCTGTATAACGGTTCGAGCGGTCGTGATCGTTCCAGCCCTCAACAGCCATTAATACCGGCACAGGAAGGGCAATCAGGCAGGCTACAACAGCTGCCACCACAGAACTTTTCACTGCTTTTCCCAAAAAGTGCATGAAGAAAATCGCAGCCAACGCTATAATTCCCATGTACATTAGGGTATAGGAAAGTGAGTGGCTGTCTCCGATGAATTCCAAAACGAAGAAAAGGGCTCCTGCGCCGAGCGTAATCGATGCAACTCTTTGGAGTTCTTTCATGGTGATGTTTCTCGCAACATCAAACAATGCATAGACTCCTAATCCAATCCAGATGGCAAAAGCATAAAACGATCCGGCATAAGCGTAGTCGCGCTCCCTCGGTTGCATTGGATATTGATTGAGATAAACAACAATGGCCAGCCCGGTCAACAGGAACAACATCATTACCACAAACGCATCGTTCCGGCCTCGGGCAAATTGATATACCAGACCTATGAGACCCAGAATGAGCGGCAGAAGATAGTATCTGTTATAGGCTTTATTTTCTGTAATGCTCGAAGGAAGTTCTTTCTGGTTGCCGAGTCGCTGTTCGTCAACAAGATCCACTCCGCTAAGCCAGTTTCCGTCAATAATGTTTCCGTGTACCTGCACATCGTTCTGGCGGCCGGCGAAGTTCCACATGAAATAACG
>CAZJLZ010000205.1:0-5047 GCA_964546775.1 uncultured Cryomorphaceae bacterium
GTACAATATCACCCCGAAGCATCTCCGGGTCCGCACGATTCGCGGTATCTTTTTGATGAATTTGTAAACGAGATGAAGGCCGTGAAAGCGTCTTTCGCCAATGCTTAACTTCCCGAAAAAGACATGTCGTACATTGCAAAAATACTGGCCCGCGAAATTCTAGATTCCCGCGGAAATCCAACCATCGAAGTAGATGTAATCACAGAAAACGGTATCCTTGGAAGAGCTGCCGTGCCTTCGGGCGCTTCAACCGGAGTCCATGAAGCCGTTGAATTGCGCGACGGTGATGACGGACGATTTATGGGAAAAGGGGTAACCAAAGCCGTCCAGAACGTAAACAATCTGCTCGACCAGGAACTGAACGGAGCGTCGGTTTTCGAACAGCAAATGATCGATCGGGCCATGATCGGTATCGATGGCAGCGACAACAAAAGCGTATTGGGAGCCAATGCCATCCTCGGAATTTCACTGGCGGTTGCAAAGGCCGCAGCCCAGGAAGCCGGAATGCCGTTGTTTCGTTATCTCGGCGGTCCGTCGGCGAGTACATTGCCCGTTCCGATGATGAACATCCTCAACGGAGGCGCTCATGCCGACAACAAAATCGACATCCAGGAATTTATGGTGATGCCGGTTGGAGCCGTGTCTTTTTCGGAAGGCCTTCGAATGGGTACAGAAATTTTTCACCACCTCAAAGCGGTTTTGAAATCCAATAAGATGTCAACCAACGTTGGCGACGAAGGAGGATTCGCACCGAATCTGAAGAGCAACGAAGCAGCCATTCAGGTGGTGATGCAGGCGATCGAAAAAGCTGGATACAAGCCGGGAGAAGACGTGGTGATTGCGCTCGATGCTGCGGCTTCTGAATTTTACGATGCAAAAAAAGAGCGCTACTCTTTCCAATCAACCGGTGACGAAATGACCGCTTCCGAAATGGTCGACTTTTGGAAAGAATGGACGAAGAAATATCCGATTGTTTCCATTGAGGACGGCTTGCACGAAGACGACTGGAAGGGCTGGAAATTGCTGACCAAAACGCTTGGTTCGAAAGTGCAATTGGTAGGTGATGATTTATTTGTCACGAACACCAAACGATTGCAGAAAGGCATTGACGACGGTATTGCCAATTCCATTCTCGTAAAAGTGAACCAGATCGGAACACTTACAGAAACCATCGAAGCCGTAAATCTCGCCACGCGAAACAGCTATACCTCTGTAATGAGCCACCGCTCAGGCGAAACCGAAGACACTACGATCGCCGATCTTGCTGTTGCGCTCAACACTGGCCAGATCAAAACCGGCTCTGCTTCCCGCAGCGACCGTGTTGCGAAATACAACCAGTTGTTGCGAATAGAAGAACAACTCGGAAAAATGGCGTACTATCCGGGAGTTTCTGCGCTGCGGTTGAAGAAATAAAATTGATTGAAATTTTTTCTTGCCTAATGCAAAACAATTTGCTCTTGTTCGATCATTTTTCCCTTATAATGGACGCGTAGAAGGTAGGTTCCTTTCGCCAGGGATGCCACATTTATTTTGTGTAGTGGACCCGTCATTATCTGTTTCAAAACCAGTTTTCCATCCAGATTGAAAATCTCAATTTCTGATTGAGGGAGAAAAGAGTTGCCCAGATCTATTACAACCGATTCTCTTGCCGGGTTGGGATAAACCGACATGATTGTAGCGGAGTTATGCGGCGCGCTTACATCAGGATTCGGGTAACCGAAAGTATACTCACCCAGTGTAATATTATGCGCTGTCAACCTAGCGTAGCCGTTGTCGTTTTCTCCGAGGGTCAGTGTTGTATAATCTTCCCATACTTCCCAGGGCTCATTGGGATGACTGCGATACAATAACGCAAGATCTTCTTCAATAAAATTTTCGCCGGCTAAATCGAATAATTCCACATCGATAAATCCATTTGCAGTGTTTCGACCATCGAAATCGAAGCGTACATCTGCTGTGAAATCTTCGTTGATAATACCGCCGATTCTCCAATATCTGTCCGGTGAAATGATGTATGCATTGTCGTCAACATTCCCGCCGGGTCCTGCCCAATTGTGTTCAACACGCAAGTTTGCTGTATCTGTGATTTCATTTACAATTACCGTGGCCAGTGCATGGTTGAATAAATGGAATCCCTCATCTGTTATCGATTCCTCCCCGGCTGTAACGGCATACGTCAATTTCTCATCTCTGTTTAAAGTGGCATAAACCGGAATAAACGGGGCAGTTACTACTGTCGAAGTCAAGGGTCCACCGGCAGTAATTTGTGTTTCAAACACATTCCAGTTTTCATCCATCAGACTTAATGTAATCGGCACATTTTGGTAGTATTCATTGGCCGCCCGCAATCGTTGTCGTATTTCCAGATTTACAAAATAGCCGTTTTCCGCAGGTTCTGTAGTCATTTCGTCAACGGAAAATTGTGACCATCCCGGCTGGAATATCCAGTCATTGAAAAAGTCGGTTACGTCAATCTGAGGATGGGTATTCAGAAAATCCTTTAAATCTTCACTGTTCGTATTTCCGAATTCGAAGGTGTTCAGGTATTCTTTCATTGCCTCAAAAAACAGTTCATCCCCCAGATAGCCACGCAGAGAGTGAGCCATGCATGCTCCTTTGTTGTACACATGCTCTCCATAGGTCATATCAGGTGGAATGGCGTTCATCGTCAGAAAACCACCATCTAAAAAATGTGCTTTATGCAACATGTTTTTGTGATTGGTCCGCATTCTGGAAGCGTATTCCTCAGGTCCGGAAATGGCTTCGTAGGCGAGAATGGAAAGAAATTCTGCCCATCCTTCGTTGAGCCACATGTCGCTGGGATGATCACAGGTTACCAGATTCCCGAACCACTCATGCGCCAACTCATGGGCCATTACGGGTTCTGCTGCACTGGAACCTAGCAGAGTAGGAGGGTAAGAAATATTGGTCGAATGCTCCATTGCCCCGACAGGAGTTAAATTGAATCCTATTCTGGGCCATCGGTAAGGGCCGAACCAATCTTCAAAGGCATGGAAAACGGTTTCGAGATTGCTGAAGTTATTTTCGAGGCTACTCAAATTATTCTCATAACCCACAAGATAGACAGGAATGGTATCGCCGGAAATGCTTTCGAATTGCCAGATCGTTTGTTCGTAGTCCGAAACTGCTACGGAAGCGAGGTAACTTGAGATTTCCTGGTTCATAACCCAGGTAGTAAGGATTGTATCTCCGTTGAGGGTGTCAATGCTTTGAAGCGATCCGTTGCAGTAGGCGGATCGACCTCCGGTGGTCAAAACCTGAAACTCATATTCCGATTTCTCTACAAAATTATCGAAACACGGAATCCATGCTCTGCCGTAGCTCGGTGGCCAGTCTGTAAATGCGACTCCAATGTTATAGGCGATGATAGAACTGAAATAAAAACCACCGAATCCGGAAGGATCAGTCACATCCGAACCACTATAATGAACCGTAATCTGATCTGCCATCCCTGCATACAACACCTCTGGTAATTCTACCTCCAGGATTTCATTTGAATATAAATAGTTGATTTGTCCCGAAGTGTGGGTTACAGAATCTACAATCTGACCCTTTAAGTCAAGTGGTAGGAATTCGATACTATCGACCAGTGATTCAAACGCTATCGTGCATCGCGTATATTTCTTCTGGTCAGAGAAATTCGAAAAATCGAGCAGCACTGTGTGCTTTATCAGATTAATGCTATCGCTGATACTGGCTGTTGAAGATTTGGCCAGGTTGCTTCCCGCTCTCTTCCAGTGGAACTGATGTTTGTGTTGCTTGCATCCGTAATGGCTTTCCTGTGTAAAGGCTGTAGTTGAGACCATGAAAAACAGAGTAGAGAGTACAACGGTCCGGAAACAAAAAAATGATAGCATGGAATAGGTTTAAGTAGCATGAAAAAATAGTAAAAATTGCCGGGTTTCTTTAAAAGATTTTTTGGAAGTCCAAGGGTAATACCACCTTTTTACACTATTTTCGTCAAATGGTTGGATTGCTAATCTGGTCGCGATATTCGAAAATGTATAATATGATGTTCGGAATAGTGCTCTAAAAGCTACCATTGAAATGCTGAACTATGAAACCATCCAGAGAATTATTTGAACTGGTTAAATCACTTACCAAGTCAGAAAAGCGATTTTTCAAGCTTTCTTCTTCGCTTCAGAGTGGAGACAAAAATTACCTCAAAATTTTTGACGCCATTGACCGGCAGTCGCAATATGACGAAGAAGCAATAAAATCTCAGTTTTCGGGAGAAATATTCGTTAAGCATTTTCCTTCTGAAAAGAATCATCTGTATAAGTTGATTTTAAAAAGTTTGCGGTCCTATCATTCCGATAATACTGTGAGTTCTATCCTGAAACAGGAGATTAAAAACATTGAAATTCTCTATCAAAAAGCACTTTTCCGCGAGTGTAATAAATTCTTAAATCGGGCCAAGAAGATTGCGATCGCCCACGAAAAGTTTTATTATTGGTTTGAGCTCCTCAACTGGGAGAAACTGTTGCTCGAAGAAGCCTACGAGGCGGGAGAGTTTACACGCGATATCGATGAATTGATTTTTGAAGAACAGGAAGTAATTGATAAACTTAGGAACCTGTCGGCCTACCACGTATTGTATAGCAAGATCAATTTTGTTTTCCGAAGCGGAGGGTATGTGCGAAGTGAGGAAGATCGTGCTGTGGTTCACGAAATTTCGAATCATCCGTTGATTAAAGGAAAGAATACAGCTTTGAGTCACCGGGCAGCCACCATCTGCTTTTATATTCAGGGGTTTTGTGCCATGGCCAATCGCGATACGGACAAGAGTTTCAAACATTTTATGCGCGTAAAGGAGATCCTGGATGATAATGCACCCATAAAGAAAGATCTACCGCGACGGTATGTTCGCACTTTGAACCAGATTTTGCTAAATCTGATAGCGTTGGGTCGGGAGAAGGAGTCACATGAAATGATCGCTGACATGCGGAAACTAAATCAAGACAATGCTTTTTGTAGTACCGATATCCAGGTGCTGATTTTCCGGTCGACCTATCAGGCCGAATTG
>CAZJLZ010000206.1:0-3996 GCA_964546775.1 uncultured Cryomorphaceae bacterium
GTGGGTTGGCAAAGTTACAAGAATTAACCGGCTGAGGCAGGAGCATTTTTATTGGATAATTTGAATAAGTCAAACAAAATAATCTCGTACCTTTGCACCCCGAAAAAGTTCATTTCAGATTATTAATTGCGGATGTGGTGAAATTGGTAGACACGCCAGACTTAGGATCTGGTGCCGAGAGGTGTGTGGGTTCGAGTCCCTCCATCCGCACTAGGGATAGGCATGAGACTCAGAGGGATAGGTTCTGAGGGCTTATGCCTTTTTTGTTAAATTCTATCAAAGTCAATATGAATATTACTCAGGAAAAGAAAGACGAGCTGAACGCAGTGGTCAAAATCGACATCGAAAAGTCAGATTATCAACCGCTCTACGAAAAGGCGCTGAAAGATTATCGCCGTCGCGTAAATCTTCCCGGTTTCCGCCAGGGCCATGTCCCCATGGGAATCATCAAAAAGCGTTTCGGAAAATCTCTGCTTGCTGAGGAGATCAACCAGTTGGTCAACACCACCATCAGAAATTATATCGAGGAACAAAAACTGGAAGTACTGGGAAACCCGATTCCAAGTTCTGATCATAAGGACGAAGGCAACTGGGATCAACCCGAAGGCTTTCAGTTCTTTTACGATATGGCCATCGCACCGAAATTCGAGGTGAAGATTTCGGATAAAACCAAATTCGATTTTCACCGCGTTGCAGTTAGCGAAGAAATGGTCAACGAGCAAATAGAAAACCTAACGCGGCGTCATGGAAAATTGAGCGATGCTGACATGTCAGTAGACAACGATCTGTTGCTGGGTACTTTTGTAGAACTCGATGAAAACGACGAAATAGTCGAAGGTGGCATCATGAATACCAGTTCGATTTCCATTGAATTTGTAAAGGATGAGGAAACGAAGAAAAAACTAATCGGACTGAAACCCGGGGATGTAGTGGTTGTAGAGCCTACAAAAGTTTCCTCAGGACCAGCCGATATGGCAAAAATGCTCGGAATAGAAGCGCTTCAGGCGGAAGCCATCACCACTAACTTCAGATTCAACATAAAGGAAGTTAAACGTATGGAACGAGCACCTTTGAATCAGGAGTTGTTCGACAAATTGTTTGGTCCGAATGAACTAACCTCTGAAGAAGAATTCCGTAAACGCATTAAAGCAGATATGGAAAAAATGTTCGATGCAGACAGCGACCAGCTTTTCAAACGTGAGGTGATGAAATCCCTCGAAGAAAAACTAAATATTCAGTTGCCCAACGAATTTCTAAAAAGGTGGATTCAATTGTCCAACGAAAAGCCCTTGTCGGATGAAGAACTGGAAAAGGAATATCCCAACTATGCCCGTGGTTTAATTTGGCAATTGATACAGAATCAATTGATCAAAGAATTCGAATTGAAAGTTGGGGCTGATGATGTTCTGGATTACACCAAAAACATTGTGGCCAATAATTTCCGTCAGTACGGAATGCCGGTTCCCGATGACGATGAACTGACGGAATATGCGAAGAATGCGCTAAAAAATCAGGATGAAATCCGAAAGATATACGAGCAGTTATATGATGTGAAATTGATGGAGAAAATTCGTGAAGTCTCAAAAATTAATGAAATTGCATTACCTTATGATCAATTTGTAGAATTTGCACAACAAGGATAGTAGTGATCAATAGAGTTATAGCTAATTTTAACATCTAAATTTAAAAGCAAAAACGAAGTATGGACGGCAATGAATTTAAAAAATACGCGGTAAAGCATAAAGGCATCAGTAGCCAGTATATGCACGATTACATCACTGCGGTAACTCCTTATATTATTGAGGAACGTCAGTTGAACGTAGCTCAGATGGATGTATTTTCTCGGTTGATGATGGACCGCATTATTTTTCTGGGCACCGGGATCGACGATCAGATTGCTAATATCATACAAGCACAGCTCCTCTTTCTCGAATCAGTCGACGCGAAGAAGGATATCCAGATTTACCTGAACTCTCCAGGCGGGTCTGTTTATGCCGGATTGGGAATATACGACACCATGCAATACATCGCTCCAGAAGTAGCCACCATCTGTACCGGAATGGCAGCATCTATGGGTGCCGTTTTATTGTGCGCCGGTGCAAAAGGAAAAAGAACAGCTTTAACTCATTCACGCGTGATGATTCACCAACCGATGGGAGGAGCTCGTGGACAAGCGTCTGATATTGAAATCACCTACCGCGAAATTCAAAAACTAAAGGAAGAATTATATAAAATAATCGCTGAGCACAGTGATCAACCTTACCAGAAAGTTTGGGACGACAGCGATAGAGATTTCTGGATGACCGCTCAGGAATCAAAAGAATATGGAATGATTGACGAGGTGTTGGTGCGCCAGAAAAAATAATTGTTACAGCTTGTGAAAAAGCTGTGTTTGTGTCGCAAACGATAGAGAAGAATGGAAAAGAAAGATGTAAAATGTTCGTTTTGTGGTCGCTCAAAGAGCGAGGTGAATGTGCTTATAGCAGGTATCACCGGGCATATATGCGAAAGCTGTGTAGGTCAGGCACAGAATATCATCAAGGAAGAGTTTGCTCTTAAAGCCAACAAACAGATTGAAAATAGCCTGACGCTCAAAAAGCCTAAGGAGATCAAAGAATACATCGATCAGTTTGTAATTGGTCAGGACAGCGCCAAGAAGGTGCTTTCTGTTGCCGTCTATAATCACTACAAACGATTGCTTCAGCCACCAGCATCTTCTGATGATGATGTGGAGATAGAAAAATCCAACATTGTAATGGTGGGGGAGACCGGAACCGGAAAAACGCTGCTCGCCAAAACGATCGCTCGCATGCTTGACGTTCCTTTTTGCATTGCGGATGCCACCATTCTAACGGAAGCCGGTTACGTAGGAGAGGATGTGGAAAGCATTCTGTCACGGTTGCTTCAGGCCGCGGATTACGATGTAGCGCTCGCTGAACGTGGAATAGTTTTCGTTGATGAAATCGATAAAATTGCCCGAAAGGGAGACAATGCTTCCATCACCCGTGATGTTTCCGGAGAAGGAGTTCAACAGGCACTTCTCAAGTTGCTCGAAGGTGCAGTAGTAAATGTTCCGCCTCAAGGTGGTCGTAAACACCCGGAACAAAAGCTCATCCAGGTAAACACCCGCAATATTCTTTTCATCTGTGGAGGAGCATTTGACGGTATTGACCGCCTCATCAAACGACGGCTCAAAACCAATATGATTGGCTATAGTTCGCACGATCAGCATGAATATGTCGAAGAAGATATTCTGAAATACATTGCTCCCCAGGATCTGAAATCATTCGGACTGATTCCTGAACTGATCGGTCGTTTTCCGGTGTTGACTCACCTGACCCCACTTAACGAGATAACCCTGCGAAGAATTCTCACCGAACCAAAGAACGCGCTGATCAAACAATATGTGAAGCTATTTGAGTTGGATAATGTTTCTATCACCTTTGATAAACAGGTACTCGACTTTATCGTAGAAAAAGCAATGGAATATAAACTTGGGGCCCGTGGGCTTCGCTCTATCTGCGAGGTGATCATGACCGATGCGATGTTCGATATTCCTTCGGACGATGAAATCCGCGAATTAAAAATTACCCTTACTTACGCCGAGGAAAAATTCTCAAAATCTGAGATCAGCAAGTTGATGGTTGCATAGCCGGTCTTCAAAAATGCTTAGTTTTACACAAACTCAAAACTAAGTAAAAATGAAAAGATTAACTATGCTGGTAATCAGCACTCTGCTTTACGGAGGCTTGATTGCCCAGGATTTACCCAAACCAAGCCCTACCGGCCTTGTCCAACAAGAGGTCGGTCTTACCGACGTAGAGATCGAATACAGTCGGCCTGGAGTAAAAGACCGCACCATTTTTGGTGATCTCGTACCGTACGATATAATGTGGCGCACAGGTGCCAACAGAGCCACCCGTATTTCTTTTTCTACCGATGTGAAAATCAACGGAAAAGATCTGGCTAAGGGCAAATACAGTTTTTTTGTAATTC
>CAZJLZ010000207.1:0-2751 GCA_964546775.1 uncultured Cryomorphaceae bacterium
ATCGATATCCGGATCTTCAACCACAAGGTTTTCAAGGATGAACAATTGGTTCACGATTTCCTGTTGATTGAGTCTGATGTGAATGGGTGAAGAACCATAGAGTTCGGGAAACAACGGAAAATCAAACGGATGATCGGTATCGTAATAGACCACATCATCGGCGGTACCGTGAAAAGAAACTACAGGAACACTATTCGGAGCAGATATCCACGTGGTATCCGCTACTGCTCCCCATAAATTGAGAACGGCGTGAGGTCTGCTACCAAAATTCTGATACGATCCTGAACAATTCAGACAACCTAAATCGCCATCTAAAAAAGTTTGTGGTAAATCTTCAATTCGTTCAGATTCATCGATGTAGGCCGCGTGCATGGCCATAATCGCACCGGCGCTGCTGCCACCGGCAAATACGAGACTCGTATCGATTCCCCAGTCGTTCGAATGGGCTTTCATATACCTGATCGCCGATTTCATATCCTGCACCGCGCGATAAACCGCGCGAATACTACTGTTTTCAGATAACGGATTGAAGCATTTCCGGTAGTTGATGGATGCCACAATAAATCCTCTTTCGGCCATGCGATGACAAAAAGCCGGAACCGGATCAACCTCTTTGCTTCCACCGAGAAAAGCACCGCCGTGCGCGAAAACGATACAAGGACGCTGGATCACCGGATCTCCTACAGGTTGATAGATGTCGAGTTCATAATCATCATAAGAAATTGAATTTTCAGACAAACACAGTCCCGACAGCCCCCAGGCTCCCTGATACATTTGATTGCTTGTTAATTCACTGTCATACACCTCTTCCAAATAACGATTTACATGACACTGTGCATTGCTCCAAAAACCAAATAAAACAAGGAATGGAATCAGGAAAAATTTCATGGTGCAGGAGTGAAGATCAATGTATGCACCGAATGCTTCGCGATTTCATTTTTGTTCATCAACTGAGGTCTGAATAAACCCTCGATGAACATTTCAGATTGATCGGAATAGTACTGGCTGAAACGATTTCCGGACTGTCCGGTCGGATTGATGCTGATCGAGTGCTCCATGTTGGCCAAATCAATAAGAATGCGCATTTGTGGTCCATGCTTCACAGAATATTCACCTTTGTCGTTATGAATAAAGGATTGTTGGTTGACGCTTTCATTCGTTCCAGCAACCGAAAAAGGTCCAACGTTGAACAATCGATCCAACGGAGCAACGGATGCCATTGGGTGCGTAAAAGTTAGAGTATGAACCTTACCCCACTCCGGAAAATTTCCCTCAGGATTTTGCTTTTGTAATTGATCCATGGCCGATTTCGCAGCTGAAATTACAACATCCTCTTTGTTTTCTTTCTCCGCGGTGCCAATATCATCAAACCATGGTGAATCGTCCAGATAAAAAATCTTGAAATTCGTTCGTTTCATCAAGTGGGTTCGAAGATAAGCCTGAAATTGTTCGTCACCCAATTCATCATGAAAAGTAGCACGTAGTAAGTGATATATGAAAGGATAATACATAACCGGCACCGAACTGTTCAGCTCGTGATCTCCTTCCCATGACTCCAAGGAGTTGAAGAATTCCATCAATGATTCCTCACCTGATTTTCGGATGATAGAATAAAGGTATCGGGCCAATTTAGCATCGGCCACTGAGGTGTGATCGGTAATGATGGATTTCATTTTTTCTATGTCCCAATCATCCCGTTGCTGCAATAACTCAGCTATGCGCTCCATCCGAACCGACGCGGTATAATAACCCGGAACCATTATTCCATACAAAGTAGTGTCGTGTTGACTGTTGGCAGAACAGACCATTCCCGAAGCGGGGTTCTCAACCTGTGGATTTGCTGCAAAAGGATAATATCTTATAGGATCATTCTGACCGTTTCCGCCGTTTAGAATCCTTTTGGAATCTATTCCGGCAGGACGTTCAATTAAATGAGCCGCTGACCAAAGTGCAATATTGTTGGACGTATCTGCGAACGAGATATTTAAACCGGGAGCATGGATCAGTTTAATGGCTTCTCTCGCCGTATGGATATCCGATGCTCTGTTGAGTGCGAAGAATGCTTCCGGTAATAGATTCCTTTTGTCTGTATAAGTCCAGAAAATCGAAACCGGATACTTCAAAGGCTGATCTAAAAATTCATTTACCAGTGGACCGTGTGGAGTTTTCCGTATTTGCAACGTGTCGTTCTTTGCTCCTTTGACAAGGATAACAACCTCTTTCTCTTCGATCTCTACCCAATAATCATTTTTATGCCGGACTTTCCCGGAATCTTCGGGATGAAAATCTTCCCGGTAAAAATCTGTATCGTCGTTCTCGAACATCGTAATTCCCCATGCGGCTTGGTCGTTGTGACCAACTAAAGCAAGTGGAATTCCGGCGAGGAAATTTCCGTACAATCGAAACCCGGGATATTCCAGATGCGCTTCGTACCACGTAGATGGTTGAGAAAATTGAATATGGGTATCGTTGGCCAACACAGGTTTTCCGGATGCGGTCTTCGATCCGGCAACAACCCAGGTATTGCTTCCTACAAACAGCGGAAACGGGAGGTTATCAAGTTGTGAAGTCAGTCTGCTGGAAAATACGGGTTGTGAGCTTGAATCACGTCCTGATGGTGCCAAAACTTCCGCTTCATAGTAGTGCACCGCCAGATCATTCAGATACTCAGATCCGAGCTTTTCATTGACATGTTGAATCCAAGGATCTGTACGCAATCCGAGAGCGAAGCTGAACGCCATATACCCTGCC
>CAZJLZ010000208.1:0-4805 GCA_964546775.1 uncultured Cryomorphaceae bacterium
TAAACAGCTGTGTCGGAAAAGGAGGCATATGAATTTGAAATGGCACGGCTGAACGCCTCGATTTTTTGTTCATCAACTGGATAGGAAAGACATTGCTGATATAAACTGTCGAGGTGATCAATAGAGCCCTGTCCGACACAATATGTACCGATTCCAAAGAGTACCAGGAATGAAATGAGTTTTATCATGACCATGGAGTAATTGGTAGAAGCCGGTTGATCACATGGATTTTTTATTACTGTATCCAAACCATATTGCGAACATTCATGTTTTCAGTAGGGTACTACATCAAATTTAATCAATTTGTCTGAACGAGATTGTTTTGTAGTTCTATGGATGCCGGTTTTCCTCCTGACAGTGGTGGTGGCTTCGTGGCATAAGTGCCCCTTTTATTGAAGAACAAGACAATGTTCGGCGAATATACCTTGAGTACACAGACCGGTTTTGAATTTTTACAAGAACACCACTCAACGGCCCGGGAAAGTTGGATGGGCAACTGGCGGGATTCGACGAGTGCATTATACCAGTATGCGCGTCGGTGCGCTGAATGAATGGGAAGAAGGACAAGCCTGAAAGCAACTGGCCAGGTAAATGGACATGTTGACAACGCTTCCAAATTCCCTACCTTCGCCACAAACCAAATTCCATGGAAAGAGCCATTCGTTTTTTAGCACCTGTGAATAACCAGACGGCAGACCAGCTTTTCAATGCGATTGATCAGCTGCTGGCACAGGGAACGACCAAAATTCGCTTGCTTCTATCGACCCCCGGTGGTTCGGTGTTTCACGGGCTGTCCATCCACAACTACCTCCGTGGCTTGCCGATCGAAGTGGATACATATAATTTCGGAAGCGTTGACTCCATTGGAGTCGTGATTTTTTCTTCAGGAACAAAGCGTTTTACGGTGCCACATTCCCGATTTTTGTTGCACGGCGTGAAGTTCAACATCAGCGGAAAAAGTTCGATGGATGAAGTTCAATTGGGAGAATACCTAAAGAGCCTGCAGATTGACCAGCGCAACGTGGCCAAAGTCATCGCCGATACGACGAATAAATCGGTGGCAGAAGTCGAAAGCGATATGAACAACCGAATCACACTTAGTCCCGAACAGGCGCAAGAATACGGCCTGGTACACGAGGTAAAGGTGAACTTACTTGAGCCCGGAATGCACCTGACTACTATTGGCGAACCGATGCAGGGCAAACCATACCAATTGAATCAGTTGTCAATTCCGAAAAAGGAAATCATTCGCCCGGGCAACAAATCGCACACCTGAGGGATTCCATTAGCGATAAATTCGCGGTAAAATTGCGCTCAGCCGACTGCGTTTTAATACCGACTCAGGAACAATTGTAGAATTTAGGTATATTCGGTGGCTCCTTTTTCAATAGAATGAATTGAAAAACGGGCGATTCGGAACCAACCTGAAACAATATGCTACTCAGTATTAACTCGTGGTGGAGCGCAATGGATTTGATTGAGCAAATCTATTGGGCCATGGCCATTCCCTCTACGTTGCTTATGGTTATCATTTTACTGATGACCTTCATCGGTGGCGGAATAGAAGAAGTTGCGGATGTTGACGACACCATTGAATCTGATACCGGTCCGGGATTTCAGTTTTTCACCATCAAGGGAATGATTGGATTTTTCACACTCTTTTCGTGGAGTGGAATCGCTTGTATCAATGGTGGATTGGGTATTTTTCCCACAGTAGTCATTTCATTTGTATGTGGGCTGTTCATGATGTTTTTGCTTGCGGTGCTTTTTTATATGATGTCGAAACTCGTTGAAAGCGGAACGCTGAGTCTGAAAAATGCGGTGGGCAGAATTGGCGAAGTGTACATTCCGGTGAGATCCGGTCGGGCCAATATCGGACAGGTTCAGATTAATGTGCAGGGTTCTGTACGTACGTTACAGGCCATGACGGATGATGCCGAAGATTTAACAGTAGGAGCGGTTATTCAGGTAACAGCCATCATCAGCGATCAGATATTATTAGTAACCAAAAACGCAAAGTAATTACGCCTTAAAACAACCTTCATGGCCCAATACACTTTACTGGCAATCGTTGCCGCCGTTCTTTTTGTTTTTATCCTGATTTATTCAATGTTCAAGCGCTACAAGCGCTGCCCTTCCGATCGCATTCTGGTGGTGTACGGAAAAGTTGGAGGAACAACGGAAGGTTCCCATTCATCGCGATGTATCCATGGAGGCGCAGCTTTTATATGGCCGATTATACAGGACTACGAATTTTTGGATCTGACACCGATATCAATTGAAGTGGATCTACGAAGTGCGCTCAGCCGGCAGAATATTCGGGTAGATGTGCCTTCGCGATTTACCGTGGGTATTTCTACCGAGCCGACCGTGATGACACTGGCAGCAGAACGTTTGCTGGGATTGAAACTCAATGAAATTCACGACCTGGCGCGTGACATCATTTTTGGTCAGTTGCGATTGGTAGTGGCCACGATGGACATTGAAGAAATCAACAACAATCGCGATAAATTTCTGTCAAACGTAGCAGCCAATGTAGAGGCTGAATTACAGAAGATCGGTTTGAAACTCATCAATGTTAACGTCACCGATATCAAGGATGAGTCGGGTTATATCGAAGCGCTCGGTAAAGAGGCCGCAGCAAAAGCCATCAACGATGCAAAAAAGAGTGTGGCTGAAAAAGACCGCGATGGCGCAATCGGACAGGCCAACGCTGTCCAGGCACAACGGGTACAAGTGGCGCAAGCCGACGCCACAGCGGTAGAAGGTGAGAACTTATCAAAGGTGCTCATCGCCAAATCCGATGCCAATCGCCGCGAACGCGAGGCAGAAGCCGAAAAGCTGGCTGTAGCAGCAGAAAAAGTACAATCAGCGCGTGCCTTGCAGGAGGCCTATGGAGCAGAGCAGGAAGCAGAACGCGCCCGGGCTGAGCGCGACAAGGCGAGTCAACACGCAGATGTTGTGATTCCGGCCGAGATTGAAAAACTTAAAATTGAAATCAACGCTGAAGCCGAAGCCGAAAACATTCGCCGGGTGGCCAAGGGTAATGCCGACGCTGTGTGGTTGCAGAAAGAAGCCGAGGCTCGCGGTATTTATGAAGTCCTAACCAAACAAGCCCAGGGTCTCGACCAGATTGTGAAAGCCGCCGGGGGAAAAGCAAACGATGCAGCCCTGTTGCTTATCGCAGACAAATTGCAGGACCTCGTGAAAATGCAGAGCGAGGCCATCAAGAATGTGAAAATCGACAAGGTAACCGTATGGGATGGTGGGAAAAATGGCGATGGAAAGTCCTCAACGGCCAACTTCCTGTCTGGATTGTATGGATCAGTTCCCCCGCTCGAAGATGTCTTTAAAATGGCCGGAATGACGTTGCCGGGCTACCTGAAAGGCGAGGAAGAGGAAGAAAACAAGGGATCTGCTGGAAAAACACCACCTCCGAAAAATGGTGGGGAGCAACCTATGTTGTAATTCCGGCTTTTGCTTTTGTAGCCAATCACCGGGGTCATATCTGCGTTCCTGAGTAATTTAAGCCGTCAAAAACCGTCGGTTCAGCAACTGGTCAATTTTCTGGTAGAGTGGAAGTGGCCGGAAGGTCCGCCATTCAAGATCGTTTAACGTGCCACCCATTGCAAAATATTGGTCGATGCCCGCTTGTGACATTTCGTGCAGTACGAAGTCGCGGAAATTCAGCAAACAAACCCAACCGTTGAGGTCGCTAACGTCGTCGAGCCATTCTTCATAGTAGAGTTCGTCTGACGCGTGAAAGTTGAGCACATTTTCTCCAATCAAAATGAATTTGCTGATACCTTCGTAAATCATGTGGTCGGCGATTTCGCGCTTCAGCACCATAATGTCGTTGTGCAGCGTGTCGTTCCATTCTCCGATCATTTCAATGATACAAAAGCCTTCGTCATAGTCAACGAACAGTATTTTAATGAACAGAGAAGGGGAGTCGATCGAATCCCACTGTGGATGAATGTAATGGTCATAAATATGATGCGTGTACTGGAATTCGCTGTACTCGCGCTCATAAAAAGGTGAGCGTTCGTCTTCTTCGGCGGCGTATAGATTTCTCCAGTCATCGTATGGTTCCAAATGATGCATTCCGTGCTTTATTTTGATTCGAGTGCTTTTCGCACGCTGCCGTGTTTCAAAAGCAACTCCTTCGCTTTCTCCGGTCCGCAGTGTAGTTGTTCGTCGATCATGCGTGTTCCTCTTTCTACCAGCTTGTCGTTGCTCAATTGCATATCCACCATTTGGTTTCCTTTCACCCTTTGAAGGCGGATCATAACCGAAGTAGAGATCATGTTCAGCACCAGTTTTTGCGCCGTTCCCGATTTCATCCTCGTACTTCCGGTGACGAATTCAGGACCCACATTCACTTCAACAGGAAACCGCGCAGCCAGCGCCAACGGTGATCCCGGATTGCATGTAATACAACCCGTGGCAATATTGTTTTGTTCACATCGATTGAGCGCTCCGATGACGTAAGGGGTTGTTCCGGATGCGGCTATTCCTATGACAAAATCGAGCGGGCTGATTTGGTACAATTGCAGATCTTTCCAGCCCTGTGCTTCATCGTCCTCGGCGAATTCAACGGCCTTTCGGATCGCAGCGTCGCCACCGGCAATCAACCCGATTACCCAATCGTGCGGAACACCAAACGTGGGTGGACATTCCGAAGCGTCTACAATACCGAGCCGCCCGCTGGTGCCGGCACCGAGATAAAACAACCTGCCACCGAGTTCCATGCGCTGCACGATTTGCTCAACGAGCGGTTCTATCTGAGAAATGGCTTCAGCTAC
>CAZJLZ010000209.1:0-4103 GCA_964546775.1 uncultured Cryomorphaceae bacterium
AGTCTCCGTGGATAACTTTGACGGCTCCTTCGCTCAAAAAGCTGTAAGATTCTAATTGTCCAATGCGAAATCCAAAATAAACAACAAAAGCAATCTGAATGGCCAGCACCGGAATCAAAACGTGAGTGGTTTTCAATCTTGTCAAATCCTTTGCAAATGGCAACATGATCAAAAGGATGAACACAAATCCATAGTAATTAAAAGTTCTACTGAACGGAATAACCGAATGAACGAGCAGTAAAACGGGCGGACCAAGAACAAAAACCACAACCAACTCCCGGTGCAAAAATGGTCTGAGCTTTCGTAAAAAAGCATACATCAGCGATCCAGCCAAAAGCAATATTACAATCAACCAATGCAACCCTGTCACGTGATTGACCATTTCACTAAAAAACAAGGGTAGTTTCTTCAGAACCTCAGACCTTTCTATGGGAACGACATAACCATTGGCCGTCAATGCCTCCAAACCGTTTAACGCGATTATGGGTGCGTATAAAGCCGTGACTGATACAAGGGTAGATACACCACTGATCATCTGGGTTCGGAAATGCTTATTTCCTTTTACCATAAGTATGATGTTCAACATTATGTACGGATACAGATAAGAGGGAATGGTAAAGAATCCGATCACGGAGAAAAAAGTGAAAAAGGCATAGTTTCGGACTATCCTGTCATTTTTGATGATGTTGAACACGAGGTAAAGAGAAACGACAAAACAGAGCAACACCAAGCCATAACCTCTCGACATATAACTATAATAAATTGTCATCAACAACGTGGACGACACCCCGGCGGTGACCAGGGCAAACTGTTCATTAAAATGCTTTTTTGCAAAATGAGCGATAACCAAAATGGTTAAAACACTAAAAACAATGGATGATATCCGCAAATTAATCAGAGGGGACAGAAAAGGTATATGAGAAGTCAGATTGGTAATCAGGGAATGAAATACGTGGTTGTTGGGAGCGGGATAATAGCCGAGCGAAACAAGCGGTCCGCGATCCGTAAAATTGATATAGGTCCACGCTTCATCGTAGGATACCGGAAGTTGAAAAGCAAAATAAACAGCCGTCAGGAGCGGGATCATGAGAATGTACTTTGCATTACCGGACAACTCCGTTCTAATTACAAACAGAAACGACCTTCCAAGATCACCAAAAAACCCACTCAGCTTTGCAAATATTTTCTGAGAAAAAATAAAAATTGCGGTAAACATCAGGGATGCTACTAGCAGCAGCACCTGTAGCATGATGAATCTGTTGGCATTTATCAATGCTGCAATCCTGTCTATATAATGTTCAGCGTTGAGCAATTGAACCAACCAAGAAAGACTGCCTGCATATCCCACTGAGAGAGTGGCCAAGAAAATAGCTGACAGGAACAGTGCCAGCGCCAAACACAAATATTTAAAAACCCAATACAACTTTTACTGTATTGCGCAAACTATCATCTTTGGACCGGCGATTAAGCAAACGTGATGAATTCCTATTTTGTCGTTTCTCCGCCCATGGCAGTAAATACACTATCCACGGGCTCCCAGAGTTCGATTTTATTTCCTTCATGATCCATTATGTGTACAAACTTTCCATAATCGAAAGATTCTATCTCATCCAACACGGTGACTCCATTTGATTTCAGCTTTTCGACCAGACCATCGATGTTCTGAACCCGGTAGTTGATCATGAATTCCTTTTTGGAAGGCGAAAAATACTCGCTTCCTTTCTTGAAAGGACTCCATTGGAGATAGTTGATTTCGTCGGGTCGGTTGGCATTCCGGAATTCGAAACTGGATCCGTATTGGTTAACTGCGAGGCCCAGGTTTTCGGCGTACCATTCCCGGGCTTGCTCCGGATTGTCAGAAAAAAAGAAAATTCCACCGACACCGGTGACTTTTGGTGTAGTATCGTTCATTGCTGCTTGCTTTAAGTATTCATTTTGTGGCTCATCCTGAACTGCTGGCTTCTCAACCGGATTATTACATCCGGCCCATAAACCCAACCCGAAAAGTGAAAATAAAAGTTGCGTTCTGAACATCGTTGCAGGTTTAGATGAATTTCTTGAACACGAATATCAACTTATTTTTGCGAATGGTCATGAAATGGTCGATCCCAACGTCTGACCGAAGCAATTTAATCCCGGATGCGAATCACCACATTTCCGGTTTTCTGCCCGGTTTCTACATAGCGGTATGCCTCAACAATTTCTTCGATTGGATAAGTTCTGTCAATCACCGGACGAAAATCACCGGAAGCAGCCAATTGGCCAAGAAATTCAACGTCAGCTTTTTTGATCAACGGAATGGGAAACAAAACCCGTTTGCCTCCGAAAATTGGGGTAACCAAAGCCAGGAAAATGTTCGCAGAGTGTTTGCCCAACTCCGTGGAAATATATACGCCTTTTTCGCTCAGCAAAGGTTTGCACGTTTTAAAGGAACTTTTTCCTACAGCGTCAAAAATAAATTCGAATTTCTGATCGGTTTTTGTGAAATCGTTGGTTTGGTAATCGATCACGACTTCAGCGCCGAGCGATTTTACGAGCGCCAGGTTTTTTGAATTGCACACTGCTGTAACATTTACTCCAAAATAGCGGAGCAATTGCACCGCTGCAGAACCAATGGCTCCGGTGGATCCATACACCAATGCGTGTTGTCCGGTTTTTATTCCGGAGGCCCTGATGTTGCACAACGCGTAGTGGGACCCTTCGGTGAGCGGTGCCGCTTCCGCATAGGTCAATTTTTCGGGGATCAGCGCTATGGCATCACTTTCGAATGCAGTCTTATACTCTGCATGGCCACCGAATTTGATGTCATTATAACCAAAAACCTTATCTCCTTGTTTAAAAGCTGTCACATTTAATCCGGCTTCTTCAACAACACCTGCAAATTCACAGCCCAGGATCTGGTGTTTTGGCTTCAGCAAACCACTCCAGAATCTTGAAATAAAGTATTGTGCGCTTCGGAATCCACAATCGGTACGATTGACGGTAGTAGCATAGATCTTAATCAGAACTTCATTTTCAGCTGGGGTTGGCTTTTTCACTTCGGTCAATACAGCTACCTCAGGTGGGCCATATTGTCTGTGTACAATTGCTTTCATTTTTTTCCGGTGGAAAGATAGGAGTTGTTATTACCCGCTCAATCTACAGCGAATCTTTTATTTTCATTTCCAGGCACCGTATTACCCACACTTTTCAGTCTCCGGAGAGTGTTTGTCTGCTCTATTCGGTTTAAACCGATTGGTTGTTTGAAGCTCTTACCTGGTTAACCCTATCTTTTATTTCTGAAACCAGGGTGTCAGGATCTTCGCAGCTAATGGTGTAATGCTTGTCCACTGTATAGATGCGGATCATTTTGCTTCTGTCCTTAACCATTAATCTTGAATCATCCATCGTACTTCCCCGGTATCCAAAAAAACCTTTGCTTCCAATGGTCATGGTTAGGTTTGAGAAGGCCAACCTTTCGACTTTTCGCACATCCGAGAAGCTAATAGATTCATTTCCGATCATCTTTTTAAGCTTAATCTGATGTTCGTTCACAACTACTTTATCCAGCGAAATGGCGTAAAAATAAAACAGGACCATCGCCACCAATAAACCGACTGATAGCTCAATAATTGTCAACGGATTTTCTTTTATAACAATCACCGAAAATGACAACAACCCCATTACGGCAATGATTGCTATCGTGATCATTTTCACCTCGAATGAGCTTTTACTTTGAAACGTTTTCATGCTGAAAAATAACAACAATTTTATTATTACAGAATGATCACCAAAACAAAGCAATAAAAGGGAGACCATAGAAGTTTACAATTCTCAACTCACCGGTTCATCCACATCGGTTTCTGTTTCAGAATGTGCTTCTGAATCGGGCAATCTTCAGCATGAGCTCCGGATAGGTAACCGATGCTCATCAGAAACTCGTTGACAATTTCACCCCCGGTAAACTTTAAAGTCTTCTTAAAAAGTTTCACCCATTCTTCTTTGCTTTTGGGATGATGGTACTCCAGCCATTTTTCGAATGAACCAAATTCCTGTTGCAACTCAATAATGGTTTTGGCGTTTTCGATGGCTGCATTGATTTTTAACTTATTGCGGATGATTCC
>CAZJLZ010000210.1:0-3674 GCA_964546775.1 uncultured Cryomorphaceae bacterium
TCTTTTCATCCTGAACCGCGAGGGGATTCGCATGGGTAAAAGCACGGCTGTTGTTATGGTAACAGCATTGATGGACGAACTGTTCTACATCACTATGGTGCCTATGGTTTTGCTTATTATCGGCACCGATCAACTATTTCCGGTGAGTATGGAAAGGGAATTTTTCGGAATGACGTTTGGCACTCAAGGGATTTTCTGGCTGGGGTATGGATTCATTGTCTTACTAACTACCGTGATTGCCCTCGCGATTTTTCTACGTCCCAGGTTGTTTAAATATGTGCTGTTACAAATCTTCCGACTTCCTTTCCTAAAACGATGGAGGTACAACATTATAGCACTCGGAAATGACATCATCATTACCTCCAGAGAACTCAAAGGGAAAAATCGCAAATTCTGGACACAGGTGATCGCTTCCACCTATTTTAGTTGGACCGCTCGATTTCTCGTTGTCAATATGATGATTATGGCCGTGTTGTCTGTAGATGACCATTTGTTGCTTTACGGACGACAACTGGTCATGTGGGTCATCATGCTCATCAGCCCAACACCCGGAAGCAGCGGGTTAGCCGAATTTGCCTTTACGGGGTTTCTTGCAGATTTCATTCCGCTCGGTTTGGCCGGTGGACTTGCTTTCATTTGGCGAATTCTCACCTACTACATCTATATATTTATTGGTGCCGTGGTTTTGCCACGGTGGTTGCGAAGAACGCGCATTGAAATTGCGCGGAGAAAATCACGTCCCACTGCTCCCCAATTTTAGATTTGTAACTTTGTCTGCTCAAATTAAAAACGATTCAGATACATGAAATTCGGAACCAAAACCATACACGCAGGTGTAGCTCCCGATAGTGCAACAGGAGCCATTATGACTCCTATTTACCAGACCTCAACTTATGTGCAGACGCGACCCGGTGAACACAAGGGATTTGAATATTCACGTACTCAAAACCCAACCCGTCAAGCCCTGGAAAACAGTTTGGCTGCCCTGGAAAATGGTAAGTACGGCTTATGTTTCGGATCCGGATTGGCCGCAATTGATGCAGTTATCAAAACTTTGCGACCAGGCGACGAAGTGATTTCGATCAACGATTTATACGGTGGAACCTACCGGCTCTTCGATAAAATTTTTGCGCCTTTTGGAATCAAGTTTCACTTTGTGCCCATGGCCCAGCCTAAGGAGATCGAAGAGCTCATCAACGATCGCACAAAATTGATTTGGGTAGAAACTCCAACCAACCCAATGATGAACATTGTCGATATTGAAGCCGTAGCTCAGATCGCAAACGCACGCAATTGTCTGCTGGCTGTTGACAATACTTTTGCAACACCTTATCTTCAGAACCCCTTGGATCTCGGAGCTGATTTAGTTATGCATAGTGTCACCAAATTCCTGGGAGGTCATTCTGATGTGGTAATGGGGGCTCTGGTTTGCAAAGACGATGAGCTGGCAGAGAAGCTGTACTTTATTCAAAATAGCAGCGGCGCAATTCCCGGTCCTCAGGATTGTTTTTTGGTGTTGCGCGGCTTAAAAACCCTTCACCTACGAATTCAACGGCATTCAGAAAATGGTAGGCAAATAGCGGAAATGCTGAAAGCACATCCCAAAGTTAAAAATGTATACTGGCCAGGGCTGAAAAATCATCCAAATCACGAGGTAGCCGTCCGCCAAATGCGGGATTTTGGCGGCATGATTTCTTTTGACCTCAATGAAGACACTCAGGAAGCAGCATTTAAGATTCTGGAAAAAACAAAACTATTTGCGCTGGCAGAGTCGCTGGGAGGTGTAGAATCTTTGATTGGACACCCGGCTTCCATGACACACGCTGCTATTCCCCGTGAAGAACGGTTAAAGACCGGAGTAGTGGATAGTTTGATCCGGCTAAGTGTAGGTGTAGAAGACATTGATGACCTATTGGACGAATTAAAATCTTGCATCTGATAGGCTGAAATTCCAATATTGATTGGGAATCTATATTGCAGGCAGGCTCGGAAAGAGCTATCTTTGTAATTCACCTGCAAAATTGGTTTCCAATATGACTCGTATTATTCTAATACTTCTTTTATCCTTGTTAAGTCCATTGGTATTTTTTGGGCAATCCAGTTCTGTACATTCTACCGGAGATGGTTTTGCCGAAAAATATTGTGGAACCAATGAAGTGTTGAAAGAGCTTCTGGAAAAGAATCCGGAACTCGTGCCATTGATTGAGGAGGCAGATTCACAATTGGAGGAATTTACAGCTAATTACTCTGCAGATGATCGTTCCGGTAGCAACTATATCATTCCCGTCGTTTTCCATGTCGTCCATGCCAATGGCCTCGAAAATATTTCTGACGAACAAATTGAGGACGCAATTGTAATAATGACCGAAGACTTTACAATGGAAAATGACGATATATCCTTCGTCATTCCCGAATTTGAGGATCTTGTTTCAAATGTAGGTGTTGAATTTCGTCTTGCCCGGCTGGATCCGCAAGGAAACTGCACCAATGGAATTATACGGGTTGTTTCGAACCAAACCTTTGAAGGAGGAGAAAATCTGAAATCCATTTCTCCTGGATGGCCACGCAGCAATTATCTCAACATCTGGGTTGCGGCTGATTTAAGCAGCGGTGCAGCGGGCTATACATATACCCCGGGAAGTGTAGACGGACCATGGGGATCGGACGCTGATGGGATCGTTATAAAACACACCTATGTAGGCAGCATCGGCACAGGTTCTCCCACCCGTAGCCGTGCATTGACTCACGAATTTGGTCATTGGTTAAACCTAAGCCACACGGGGGGAGGAACGAATGATCCTGCCCTTCCTGAAAATTGTAATTCGGACGATAACGTAAGCGATACGCCCAATACCATTGGCTGGACAACCTGTTTACTAAGTGGAGAGACCTGTGGTTCACTCGACAATGTCCAGAACTTTATGGAATATTCATACTGCTCGCGGATGTTCACACACGGCCAGCGGACGCGCATGCTCGCTGCTTTAAATTCATCCACCGCCAGTAGAAATAATCTCCATTCTACCAACAACCTTATTCAAACCGGCGTATTGGAAGCCGCAGAATTGTGCTCGGTAGAAATTGCACTAAACAAGGAACAGATATGTGCTGGAGATTCTGTTGTTTATACAGATCACTCTTTTCACGGCGTAACTTCCCGTGCCTGGACATTTGAAGGTGGAACACCCGAAAATGCAACTGGTCAGGAAGTGGTAGTTTATTACAACAACGCCGGAACTTTTGATGTTGAACTACAGATAGAAAATAGTGGCGGAGAAACAATCACCGAAAATTTTGAGAATACTGTGAAAGTCTGGCCTTCAGTGGGGGTTCCATTGAGTTACGAAGAAGATTTTGAATCCACAGAAAACCTGGATGAGGAGTGGGCAATTATCAATACCGCCACCACTCATCCCTGGAAGATTTACGATGAAGTTTCGGGTGCTTCAGGCAGTCACGCTCTGATGCTGCCCAATCGAAGTTTATCGGCAGGATCTGTAAGTGATATTTGGAGTCAGCCCATTGATTTATCAGATACAAATGCGGTAATTTCCTTTTCATTTAAGTATGCCTATGCCCGACGCAATCCGGGCAACAATGAACGGCTGTTGCTGTGGGTTTCCAGCAATTGCGGAGAGACCTGGAGTGTTAAAGGTGTATGGAATAATGACTTC
>CAZJLZ010000211.1:0-2822 GCA_964546775.1 uncultured Cryomorphaceae bacterium
ACCAATGCGAAAGCTGTTATACACCTGTATCTCCGGGAACTACGATTCCCGCAAGCGACACATCATCCCCCCGGATTGGGATTTCATAGAAATGAACCTGGCCGGTGGCAGGCTGAGAGCCAGGGAGATGAAGATACTCACGCCGGTCTTTGATCAATACGACCTGTCGGTATGGATGGATGGCAGCATGGGCCTGCACGGAGATCTGAACGAGCTTGTCGCGAAGTACCACCACTGCGATCTTACCAC
Organism: uncultured Cryomorphaceae bacterium; assembly: GCA_964546775.1. Classification (GTDB taxonomy): domain Bacteria; phylum Bacteroidota; class Bacteroidia; order Flavobacteriales_D; family SKUL01; genus SKUL01. The sequence continues at coordinate 250 of CAZJLZ010000211.1, forward strand.
GATCCAGCACTACGCCCGTTATTGCGTGTACCAGGAAGTGGCCGCATGCATTGAAGCCGGAAAGGAAACATCGGCAAAGGCGACAGCACTGATGCTCAGATATAAGAGTGAAGGATATCCTGAAAACGCCGGTATGGTTGCATCCGGAATGATGATCCGGAATCACACTAACGAGCTGCGGGAATTCTGTATGAAGTGGTTCGATATGGTAAAGCACCATTCGGAGCGTGACCAGCTCTCATTTAATTATCTGACATGGAAACATAAATTCAAATACCGTACGATCACCTGGAGTGAATTCCAGCGGTATTTCAAAAAAAACAAACATATCAAATGAAGAGTGCAGCAGTAGTCTATAAAGTAAAACCCGCCTATGGGCCGATCATGAATGCCATCCAGAAAACCGGTATTGACATCCTTTGTTTTGATGATAAGGATGAAATGAAAAATTACGACCGGTTGATCATCTTTCACAACAAACTTCCGCCGGTTATTGATACAAAAGCATATAAGGCATGGTGGATGTGTGACCTGCGTTCCCCTGATGAGCTGAAACGCGATCAGTTCAACTTCGATATCATCTTTACCGCACAGCTGACCTACGAGCAGGAATACCGTGATTTCTACAAAAAGCCGGTTTATTACATGCCACAGTGCGGCCTGGATGAACAGGTAATCCGGGAAGGAAGAAAAATAAATGCGAAGGTGATTTTCATCGGCAACATTGCACCGCGTTATTACCATGGCAACCGCCGTAAAATCCTGAATGGAATCCACAAAAAACATCCCGTGACGATCATTCGCGGAGAAGGGCAAACACCTGATCAGGCTTGGCTCTACCAAACGAGCAAATACTGTTTGAGTATCAGCTACCCGATGATCGGCGGGACATCCAACAGGTTGTATAACATTCTTGCCGCCGGTGGTTTCGCCTTGGTATCTTACTTTCCCGGCATCGAAAAACTGTTTGTAAACGGAAAACATTTATGCTGGTTCCATAATGTGGAAGAAGCGATCGACCTGATTGATTATTACGACCGGCATGAAGAGCTGTACAAGCGCATCCGTCGGGAAGGCAAACAGATTTATAACGAGCGCCACACTGCAGCTGCAAGACTTCAAAATATGTTTGATATTATTGATGGTAAAACAACTTCTTTTTATGGCTACATCGGGTAAAGGCGGAAAGGAAGAACCCGCCGAATATTACAACGAGATGTTTCGCACCGGCGGAAAGAACCAGGTATATTTTAAAGCTGCGGAGGATTATCCGCATGCAGCCAAGATCTGGAAACATATCATGGAATGCCTGGGCACCAATGCAAGAATACTGGAGCTGGGTTGCGGTCCCGGCCACTTTGCAGAATTGCTGGTAAAGAAACAACATATCTATTTGCGGGGAATCGACTTCTCCGAAGAAGCGATCCGGATGGCACGGGAACGGACCGGGTTTAAGGATTTGTTTGTCTGCGGCGATATCTTTGACCTGCAGCACCGGGAAGGGATCGAGTATAATACCGTGATCTGCACCGAAGTGTTGGAGCATGTCACGAATGATATTCCCTTGCTGCAGTCGCTGCCAATAAGCACCGAAGTCTTTGCTACAGTACCGACATTCCTGTGCAAAGGGCATGTGCGGAAGTTTGACAACGAACGGGATGTCATCAACCGGTACAGCCATGTCGGGGAAGTGCGTATGATGCGGAAATTTGGACGTATTTTTTCTTTTAAAGTAGTGATCAGATGAGTATAAGAGCTTTTATCATCAACAGTTTTATTGATCGTTCCGGTTACACCAGGTACCTTGAGATCGGTGTAGGGAAAAATTTCAATACATACAACGGCGTGAAATGCAGGCACAAAACGGGTATTGACCTTTTTGAAGACAATGAGTGGTATAAATTCAACTTGGATAAACTTCCTCCGGGAGTGATAAAAATGTCTTCAGATGAATTGTTTGCCAAAATCAGGAAGACCACTTACGATATTGCTTTTGTCGATGGTTTGCACCATTACGAGCAGGTGTTGAGGGATATCCGCAACGCGTTAAAGGTGCTCAGTCCGAAAGGTGTGGTCTTGGTCGATGATGTGGATCCGGAAACAGAGATCATGCAACGGGTTCCGCGGGAAAGCAAGATCTGGACCGGCGATGTATGGAAAGCATGGCTGGAACTGCGATGCGATCCTAACTTGATGATGCATGTGATCGACATTACCAAACACGGCGGGCCGTATGGTATCGGCGTGATACAAAAAGGGGAACAGGAACCACTCGGCATTGATATTACCGAAGTCACTTTCGCAGACCTGCAGCGGAACAGGATAAAGTGGCTGAATATTCTACAGCCAAGAAGAAAATGATCTACACGTTCATTCCCTTTGCCTTAGATAAAAATTACGGCAAAGCATGTAATGATCACATGAAGCTGCTCCCGAATGATGACGACTGGGGTTGTATTGTCGATCATGATGTGCTGATCGGACTGCATCAGTACTGGTATTTACAGATGCAGAATGCCGTACGGAAGTTTCCGGATGTGGGATTGTTTACCGTACTCACCAACAGGATCAAA
>CAZJLZ010000212.1:0-4218 GCA_964546775.1 uncultured Cryomorphaceae bacterium
AGCTGCATTTCGAAGAACAAGACGTAAAGTTGACGCATGAAGACATTAAATTTGAAATCGACTTCCAACAGTTTTTTCAATATTACAAAGTGCTTAACGCTAAATTTCTGGCTGAGAAAATCGGAATGAATCCAACTTTACTTTCTCAGTACGTTCAGGGACATAAAAAACCGTCAAACAAGCAAACGGAAAAAATATTAACTGGAATTCATCAGATTGGACAGGAATTATCAGGAATTAATCTCTTACGACAAGCGTAAAAGACTAAATATAATGTACTTGCTACAACAAAGCATCCTATCTAAAGCCCTCGGCTGACTTCAACAGTAACCAATAATATTTTACCCTCTCGAAGTCACTCTCTTCGAACTCCGAAGTCCATAAACATCTTACCGGAATTTTCCGCATTTTTGTTGGGCAACAGCCTAACCCCGCTCTATCGAATTTGAGGTGAGTGATTATCAAATAGCTGTTGTTCAGGAACAAGAAATGAAACTACGTCTAACCGATAGAATTACCAAATGGACGGAATTACCGATAGAAGACGTAGAAGCAATTTTGCGAAAAGGAACATCTGACTCCTACTACTTCTTTCCAAAAACCATCATGTACGGAACATTGGTGAACGGTCGAATAGATGCATTAATCAACCCACCGAAACTAATCGCTGACCCGTTTAGAACAAGAGTCAGAGGTGAATTAAAGAAAGAAAGGGAACTTACCCAAATCGACTTAAAAATTGATTTGAGTTGGTTAATTATTCTTCCTGGAGTTCTATGGTACATTTTTATGCTGATTGGTTTTTGGAATCTGTTCACGAATGATTTAGGTCATGTGATTGAGAGAATAATTATTTTAACCATGTTCTCTATTCTTCCAATTGGATTCAGCGCACTAAAGTTAAAATGGGACAAAGAGCGACTCGAAAACTGGTTAGAAGAAAATATAGCTACTGTTCAAAACAGCACCGTCTCTGAAAAAGAAGAGTAATGCCCTCCTACATGTACAGAGTATTACGTTAGCTACAAATTGAATATGATAACCTTTAAGGAAATTGAATATAGGAGTCAGGAATGGACGATGGCCGTCAACCTAAGAGAAAAAATTCTCAGAGAACCACTTGGAAAAAACTTTACGGAACATGAACTTGAAGAAGAAAAAAACCACATTCATATAGCAGGATTTTTGGATAGCGCACTGGTTGCAACCGCTGTTCTAGTGCCCGAAGAAGAAAAAATGAAAATGCAAAGAGTCGTTGTATTAGAACGCCATAGAAATAAGGAGATTGGCTCGAAGATGGTGACTTTCTGTGAAAAATTAGCTATTGATAAAGGCTTTAAGTTTATGTATTGCCATGCACGAGATTCAGCAGTGAATTTCTATTCTAAAAATAAATTCAAAAAAGAAGGTCATTACTTTGACGAAGACGGAATACCACATTTGAAAATGAAGAAAAAACTGTATCCAATTACCACACAGGAATAAAACATAGGAAAGTTGAAACTAATCACCGACCCGAAAGTGGATGAAATTTTTGCCCATTATCCTGATAATGTTCGGGATAAAATGCAATTTTTACGAGCCTTGGTGATACAAACAGCGGAAGAAACAGCCCACATAGACCAATTGGAGGAAACTTTGAAATGGGGCGAGCCCAGCTATATCACCAAACATGGAAGTACTTTGAGAATGGATTGGAAAGAAAAATCGCCCAACCAATACGCGATGTATTTTAAATGTACCAGTCGCCTGGTCAATACTTTCAGAATGGTTTATGACCGAAAATTTCAATTTGAAGGAAACCGGGCAATCGTATTTCATCTGAACGAAAAAATCCCTGAACAGGAGTTAAAAGAGTGCATCAAAGCCACCCTACTCTACCACAAGGTAAAACACCTGGAGACATTGGGGATTTGAGAAAAGTGCCATCGGATAATTCAAAGCGAAGCATGGAAATTCAAAAATTAAGAAGACTTACCAGGTTTTTAATCATAGCGATTGGCCTGCATTCTTCACAAAAGACCTTCTCATTCCGATCATCGTCGTTGCCCTATTGGTATACGTCACCACAGCCTTTAATTCGCATGGTTTTTACCACGCCGATGAACATTACCAGATCACAGTTATCCCAAAGCGGGAGTCTCCTGTAACATATGCAGTTTTGTTAATAGCTTTATACAATCGTATCCTTTTGAAACAAAAGAAAATCTAAATCAAGTCCTACAATAACAACAGTCAGAAAAATTTATACATTGCACGCAGTTATCTAACCGTTTGAATAGTGACATATGATTTTTCCAGCTTCGATAGTGCTGTTGTGATGGTGAATCGCGCATCAAGACCATCTTAATTCCAGCTTATGGAACAAATATCAGACTATAAGTACGCCCTCGACGAATCCTCTATTGTCGCCATCACCGATCATAAGGGCATCATCACTTACGTCAACAATAATTTCTGCAATATTTCCAAATACAGCACTGAAGAACTCATTGGCCAGGATCACCGCATTATCAATTCAGGCCATCATTCCAAATCGTTTATAAAAGAACTGTGGCGAACCATCGCCGGCGGAAAAGTCTGGAAAGGTGAAATCAAAAACAAAGCTAAGGACGGAACTTTTTATTGGGTGGATACCACGATTGTACCTTTTCTGAATGATAAAGGGAAGCCTTACCAGTATGTGGCAATTCGCTCCGATATCACCGAACGAAAACATGGTGAAGAACAAATTGAGCGCATCAATAAAGAAGCCGTAGCCCATGTGCATGAACTTGAAGTTAAAAACAGGCAGCTCATTGATTTCTGCAGTATTGTCTCACATAACCTACGGGCTCCGCTCGTAAATATTGCGATGCTGGTTGATTTTATCGATCAAAATACCGACGAAGCCGAACGCCTTGAAGCTCAAGCCAAAATTAAACCCGTGATCAACCATCTTATGGAGGTCTTTAACGAGTTGGTAGAATCCATACAAGTGCAGCAGGATATGGCAATAGAACAGGAACAAATCGATCTGCCCGAATGTTTGAACAAGGTTCTGGTTGCATTTGAACGACAAATCGAGGAATACGACGCCGATATTCGCATCGACTTTAAGGAAGCTGGTGCAGTATATTTTCCTCACAAATATGTCGAGAGCATTTTCACAAACCTGATCAGCAATTCTTTAAAATACAAATCTCCCGACCGTAAACCGGTTATTGAAATAAAAACTACCAAAACAAACGGTACGGTCATTTTATCGGTTAGAGACAACGGTCTCGGCATCGACCTGGTAAGGCAGAAGCACCACATGTTTAAAATCCGGAAAACGTTTCACAAACATCCGGATGCCAAAGGTTTCGGACTCTTTATGACCAAGACCCAAATAGAATCGATGGGTGGAAAAATCTACGTTGAGAGTGAACCCGGAAAAGGAAGTACTTTTTTTATTGAATTTAACAACTCTGAATAAATGACACGGATAAAAACACTTACTCTTGTGGACGATGACGATATTTTCGTTTATCTGACTAAAAAAACCATAGAACAAACCAGACTTGTAGATCTGATCAAAGTTTTTGGTGATGGTCAGGATGCAATTAACTTTTTAATCGAAAATGCTGGAAATCCTGAAGAACTTCCCGAAATAATTCTGCTCGATATCAGCATGCCGATTATGGACGGGTGGCAGTTTTTGGAAGAATTTTCCACCCTTTATCCAAGAATCGGTAAAAAGATAAGCATCTATATCTGCACCTCTTCCATTTCGCCGGATGATATAGCACGTGCAAAATCCATTAGCGAGGTTTCGGATTACATCATCAAACCCATAACCAAAGAAAAATTGTTGGAAGTCATTCTGAATTTATAACGGGATCTCCACTTCCCGCGGTAACTCAGCACCATCGGATTATAACCTTGACAAGATAAACTGCCTCATAGGAGTAAATATTTTTGTTTACATTCGGCTTTACAAACGTTAACCGAAATTAAACCCTTCATGAAAAAGTTATTCTTCGTCGCATGTTTCGCTCTGTTTTCATCACGTTCCATAGCCCAAACCAACTACGAGGAGGTCGTGCATCTTAAAAACGGCAGTGTCATTCGCGGTATCATCACAGAAGAAGTCCCGGATAAGTCTATCAAAATTGAGACTTCAGACGGGAATATATTTGTTTTTGAGATGAATGAAATTGAAAAATTCACGAAGGAACCTGTACACAGTCAGGTCTT
>CAZJLZ010000213.1:0-5489 GCA_964546775.1 uncultured Cryomorphaceae bacterium
ATCACCATTTGTAGGAGAAAATCTACAGGTTGAACTTCAGGGGCTATTTATTACTTATTCTGCTACTCAAACAATGAATGGCCAAACTCGTTCTTTAAAAATACGTGTGCCAATTACACTTGCGGTGGCAACCCCAGCAGCATTGCAGACATGGCTTCCTGCTACGGATCCTGCTGTAGAATTTACTAATTACTCAGGTACTTTATTTCAATCCGTCGCAGGGTCTGGTGAAATGACACTTGCTGTTAATACCAATGGTTTGTACGACCCCGATCACATCCTCGGAGCCATCAATACGGTTCAGTTGCAGGTTCCGCCTCCCGGCACTGCGACAGCAGATGGAGTGAATATTAACTTCTTTATCAACTTCTAATATAGTTCGAAGACTGATAGAAAACCCGGACTTTGCTCCGGGTTTTTTTATGCCATTTTCCGTGGCTGTCCGATTCACCCGCAAACAACTAATGAGCTCGGTCTTCTAAAATGTTTTATTACATTGACCCACCAACCTACTGATTATGCCCCCTATTTATACTTTTATCAACTACCGTTTCAACTTCAAAACAGCAGCTTTTACTTTTTTAATCGCATTCCTACTTACCACCGCTGGCTTTTCGCAAGACGTTGTGGTGTACTTCGTCAATGGTGAAAGCGAAGCCACACCAGTTGAAGAAATCGACAAAATCACCATCGAGGGCTCGTTGTTGAAGTTTGATCTGGTCAATGGCCAAATGCTCAATTATAATCTTGGCTCGGTAATCCGCTATGAGTTCGACTTTACCAGCGGAGTTGCTGAAAGTACTGAAGAACACCTCAGCGATTTGATCGTGTTTCCGAATCCTGCTTTTCAATCCGTTGGTGTGTCATTCACTTTAAGCGAAGCTACCGAAGTAGAATTGCAACTTTTGGATTTACAGGGGAGGCACATTAATGTCATAAACGGAGGAGTTCTTCCCGCGGGAGAGCATCGTTTGGAAATATCCAATCCTTCTTCGGCCGCAGGTTACTACCTGCTTCAGGTAAACACTGATTCAGGCGCTCAGATAAAACCGGTTCTATTCACCACTACAAAATAATGGCAATGAAAAATCTGTTCATGCTGCTTGCGCTGTTTTCTGCTCTTTTGTCCGGGGCCCAGGTCTCTATGCACATCCACCACAGCGACGGAACCGTCACCGTAATTGAAGCGGCTGAAATGGACAGCGTTTTCTTTCCGCTCAATCCGATGAACCAGAATGTTGATCTTACCGACGCGGGCATTCAGTCCGACCCGATGGTGCTCATTGACAGCGTCACATTTTCAGGTGTCGATCAGTTTCTGGCTACTTGTTACGACGGCGTTCTCAATGGAAATGAACAATACATCGATTGCGGCGGTCCGGACTGTATTCCCTGCGGAACTTGTGACGACGGGGTTCAAAGCGAAGTTTGGGTTCCCTGGCTGGAAGATTTTTTCATGGAAGATGGAGTGGATTGTGGCTTTCCCTGTCCTCTTTCTTGTCCACCAAGTTGTGACAACGGCATTCAGGATGGTAATGAAGAAGGAATTGACTGTGGCGGTTCTTGTTCGGATCCTTGTCCACCGGCAGCCTGCAATGACGGCGTGTGGAATGGGTTGGAAACAGGAGTAGATTGTGGAGGACCAGATTGCCCGCCTTGCCCGACGCCAAATTGTAATGATGGTGTACAAAACCAAAACGAAACAGGAGTTGATTGCGGCGGAATATGTGACAACGATTGTCCTGACCCAACCTGCTTTGATGGTATTCAGAATGGCAACGAAAGCGGAATTGACTGTGGTGGTGCATGTCCGATGATATGTCCCCCGGAAAGTTGCAACGACGGCGTACAAAACCAGGGCGAAGAATGGGTTGATTGCGGTGGTCCCTGTCCGAATGTTTGTCCAACCTGTGATGACGGCATACAAAACGGACCGGAAGCTGGTAATGACTGTGTGATCGGTGATTATCCAAATTATTCGGGTGGCACTTGTTTGCAATGTGAGTAACCTGAACAGTTTTCATCCTTCATATTTTTCCAAATGAAGTGTTGTTTTATAAATTCTCATTTCGACATTCATTCCCTTACGCCTTAGAAAATCTTATTGGTATTTTCGCCGACAATCAGCGATGGAAACAAAACGATTGATGGTATTCACAAGGACCCTGCACTTGATTGCATTCTGTTGCGGCATTGCCACACTGGGAAAAGCTCAGGAAAAAGATTCAGTAAATTCGAATATTTTCCAGGATGCCGTTCATTTTTCTCACCCTTCGGGATTTTACACCCACGCCTTCGAATTACTAATAATTAACTCTGACAGTACCGCTACAGTCTGTTATTCGCTTGACGGCAGCGACCCAACACCCCATTCCAAAGTTTTCACGTCTCCCTTGCACATCCACTTCGAACCCGATAAGCCCAACAACCTTTCCACGATAAATACCACGGCTCCTGAGGCCGAACATCCGTACACGTGGCGTGCTCCGGAACAGCCTGTATTCAATGCAACGGTAATCAAAGCCAGAAGCTTCCGGAATGGAAAACCCGCGTCTCCGATTTATACCCAAACCTATTTTGTTCACCCTGACATTTTTTCCAAATACAATCATCTTCCGGTGATTTCGATAGTCACAGATTCACTGCATCTTTTTGATTATGAGAGCGGAATATTCGTTTCCGGCGTCTCCCTGGATCCGAAAGGGGAATCCGTCTATGGAAATTTTTCGCAGCGGGGCAAAGATTGGGAGCGACCAGTGGAAATCATGTACTTCGAAGGAAACGGTGAACTTGCCTTTCAGCAGCAAGCAGGGTTGCGTGTGCACGGGAATGAAAGCAGGCTCTATCCGATGAAATCCCTTCGGCTGTATGCCAAAAAACGATACAATGCACCTCATTTCCACTACGATTTTTTTCATAATCAGGGAACAGACCGATACAAACGGCTATTGCTGAGAAACGGCGGCCAGGACTTTGCAACCAATTTGATGGCAGATGGTTTGGCCTCTGTCGTGATGAAGAATTTTAACTTCGAAAAACAGAGCTATCAACCTGTTGTGGTTTTTATCAACGGCGAATTCTGGGGAATCCATAACCTTCGGGAAAGGATTGACAAACATTTTCTCCAGCGACGTGCCCGCGTTGATCGTGAAGGCATAGAAATGCTGGAACTATTTGACGGTGAATCAGGTAAAGCACCGGAATCCTACCAACCTTTTCTGGATTTTATTAAAAATCATGATCTTACTGAAAATCAATACTACGACCAGGTCGCTGAGCAAATGGACATCGACAATTTCACCGACTACTACATTGCCAAACAATTTATTGCAGTAAAAGATTGGCCCGGAAACAACAACGCATGGTGGAAGCACGCGGGTGAAAACAGTAAATGGCGTTGGATTTTTCTGGATAGTGACAAATCTTTTATGCACCATCAACTCGACGCCATCGAATATTCAACCCAGGATGAACATTTTCACTTTCCAAATCCGGACTGGTCGACATTGGTTTTTCGAAATTTATTGAAGAACAAAGGATTCAGAGATCTGTATCTTCAGAAGTTTGAGCACTACCTGGAAAACGATTTCAGCACATCAAGAGTGGAATTCCTTATCGACAGCATTTCAGAACTGATCAGACCGGTAATGGACGAACATGTGAACAGGTGGGGTTGGCCGATGTCCTATGAACAATGGGAATCATGGGTCTGGCAATTAAAAAATTTCGCGCAATTGAGGCCGTGCATGATGATTCATCACCTGAAAATGCATTTCGGTTTGCCTGAGGATTATGCCTCAGGTGTGCACTGTTGTAAATCAGACTCATTGAATCATTTACCCATACAGTTTCATGTTTGGCACAATTCCGAAGCTGAAGTACTTTTTATGGATGTTCCCCCTTATACCAGCCAGCAAGGTACTTTCACTCTTTACAACATTGCCGGCAACAGAATTGATGACTTCACATTCTCGGATGTATCCGTAAAATCAGAACTAAAAATCCCGTCACACAACCTTGACACCGGTGTTTATCTCTTGACTTTCAAAACCTGCGAGATGACAACGAGCCAAAAAATAGTCGTAATCCGGTAAGGATTTTTTCGTGTTGAATGTTTATTCTTTTCCCTTCGGGGAAATTTCCCGGTTCATAATCCCTGTTTGTCGCGAAATGGATTCTTTGTGCAGCGAATGCAGCAAAGCCCGGATAAAATCTTCATCCAACCCGAGAGCAATCGCCCATTCCATGCGCGTGCGGAGAATTTCTTTCCAGCGTTGTACCTGGTATATTGTTACGTTGTTCTCGCGTTTGTATTCCCCGATTTCATCCACCAATGCCATACGTGCCGCAAGTTTCTGGATCAACTCACCGTCGATTTCATCAATGGATTCACGCAGTTGTTCCAGCCGGTTCAGGAAGAATGCATCTTCTGACGTTGCCTGCCGAACCTGCAATCGTTCAAGCAGCGCGATCAATGTCTCCGGAGTAATCTGTTGCTTCGCATCGCTGAGGGCGTTGTCGGGGTCGTGATGGCTTTCGATCATCAATCCCGAGAAATTCAGGTCGAGTGCTTTTTGTGCAATCATCTGGAGCAAATCGCGCGTGCCGGCAATGTGACTCGGGTCGCAAATCAATTCCAGATCAGGGTACAACCTCTTTAATTCAATCGGGTATTCCCATTTCGGATCGTTGCGAAAAGGCGTTTTTTCGAACCACGAAAAGCCCCGGTGAATGGCGGCGATTTCTTCGATTCCCGCTGAAGCTATTCTTTCCAGCGCTCCGATCCACAATTGTAAGTCGGGGTTGATCGGGTTTTTCACCATCACCGGGATTTTTACACCCTTGAGTGCGTCGGCAATTTCCTGTACCGAAAACGGATTGACCGACGTTCGGGCGCCGATCCAAAGTACATCTACTCCGGCTTTCAAGGCTGCATCGACGTGTTGAGCGTTTGCTACTTCGGTCGCGGTTTTCAGACCGGTTTCTTTTTTTACAGTAGCCAACCAGTTCAATGCATCGGGACCATGACCTTCAAAAGCATTGGGACGCGTGCGGGGTTTCCACACACCCGCACGAAAGACATCCACAGTTCCCACCAATTGCCGCGCAATGGTCAGCATCTGCTCCTCGCTCTCGGCGCTGCATGGCCCACTGATGATGTAGGGGTTTCCGTTTCGGGGTATCCAGTTTTTCAAATTGATGAAAAGTTGAGGAGACAAAGATAAAAACTATACACGCGGATACAGGGAGCCAAGAAGATTTGAGCCAGCGTACCTACTTATCTTGACAGGTTACCTAAATACTAATCTCATCATCGAACCACGGTAACCCGCTCATATTCAAGCATAATTCCATACTGGTCTGATATGCGAACTATATATACGCCGGCATTATAACCGATCAAATCTATACTAACCCTATTGGAATTGAAAGGAACTTCTGTAACCAAAATTCCACGCGGGTCATATAAATGAAGAAAACGTGCGTGC
>CAZJLZ010000214.1:0-5652 GCA_964546775.1 uncultured Cryomorphaceae bacterium
ATGGTGATTTCGAATATTTTGGTCCTGTTGTCATTGACAGATCATCGGAATCCATCGAAGTTCAAAATCCATACCCAAATCCCCTCACCGAAGGTTGGATTCAACTCGATTTGAATGTTTTACACACATCCGGTTTCTACAGCCGCGTATTGGACCTGACCGGCAGAATTTTGATTCACAAGGAATATATACTGGAACGTGGCTCCCATCAGTTACAGCTCGATTTAAGTCAGTTTGCTCCCGGGGTTTACGAATGGTTACTGACCGACGAATATGGCAAGATTCTGCACACGTCGCGCATTGTAAAATAAAGTCTTTTATACCGGCATCTCTTTTAGCGCGGCATTGGTTAATTTAGTGGCAGAAATTTTCAAGATATGTTCGGAGATATTTTCGGAAAACTGCAGGAAATGCAGCAGAAAGTGGATGAAATTAAATTGCGTCTCGATACAGTGTCGGTAGCCGGAAAATCACCGGATGGTCAGATAACTGTGATTGCCAACGGAAACCGCGTAATTAAATCCGTTGCAATTTCAGATAGTTTGCGTACCGGCGACCCTGAAGAGCTGGAGGACCAGTTGATCATTGCCTTGAATAAGGCGCTGGAAAAAGCAGAACAACTGAACAGCACTTCAATGGCAGAAGCCGGAAGCGATCTTCTACCGCCACACCTCATGAATATGCTGAATAATTCCCGCTGATGGCTGGCGCTTCCGACTCATTTAATCAAGCCCGGCAAAAAGCCATCGATCGGTTGCAGTCATTGCGAAAACATTCAGATTCTGTAGAACAACTTGCTGAAGATATTCTGAAAGAGGATATCCGGGCGCTCAGCAAGGGGATTACACTGGTAGAAAGCAATCTACCGGATGACTATGCACGCGGCCAGGCTCTCGTGAGCCTGCTATATCCACACGCTGGAAATTCCACGCGAATCGGAATCACCGGAGTTCCCGGCGTAGGCAAAAGCACCTTTATAGAAACTTTTGGAGAATTGCTCACGGAACAAGGATTGCGTGTAGCAGTGCTGGCAATTGATCCATCCAGTCAGCGTAGTCGCGGAAGCATTCTGGGAGATAAAACAAGGATGGAAGCCCTGTCGGTCAATCCGATGGCATATGTCCGTCCCACTCCGGCAGCCAAAACCCTTGGTGGTATTGCGCGATCCACACGCGAAGCAATGATCCTGTGTGAAGCCGCAGGTTTCGACCGGATTATCGTCGAAACGGTCGGAGTCGGGCAATCAGAAACTGCGGTTCACAGCATGACCGACTTCTTTCTTTTATTGATGCTGCCCGGAGCTGGGGATGAACTGCAAGGCATCAAACGGGGAATCATGGAGATGGCAGATCTGGTTGCCATCAACAAGGCCGATGGCGATAACGAGGAAGCGGCCAAAAAAGCGAAACAGGCATACAAAAATGCCCTTCACCTTTTTCCACCAGGTGATGATGGATGGATTCCACAAGTACATACTTGTTCGGCTCTTCACAAAGAAAGCCTTGGACCGCTAATGAAAACCATTGACCAGCACTACGAAAAAATGATGCGGTCCGGACAGCGTGATGTCAGACGCGCTGACCAGGCTTTGTTTTGGTTCCACAATACCCTCGAAGAAATGTGGCACCAATACCTCAACAATCATAAAACTTTTGCAGAGAAGAAAAAAACACTGGAAAAAGCGGTCAGAAACGGAGAGAAAAGTCCTTTCCAAGCTGCCGGTGAGCTGATGAAACAGCTTAGATGATCTGTGACCTCATTTACCGGTGAGCGCCATTGGTTGAATCAACTGTCGAGCCTCCTGCCGTAAAGCTGTCAAAGCATCTTCGTTCGGTTTTTTACCTACTTCGGAGAGGATACTGAAAACCAATTTACTCAACTCCAATCCGCTGGCGTTGGCGTTCATCTTCTTATGCGCAATATTAAGCAGTTGGATCGTCTCCTCCCGAGCCTTGAGTACTTTATTCCAGACACCTTCTGACACAAAAATTTGTTGTGAAAGATTGTGTTCAAATTCTTCGCGGATAGCCTTGGTAATATCGTTTCGCAACAAATCGGCAGACATACCACTTTGGTGTAGGCGCATAATAAGTGCTTCAGGAGAAATTCGTTCGAGATAAAGCACAAGCCGTTCGTAGGCCTGAATCCGCAATGTATCTACCGCTCCGGGCGAAGCACTCGCCGCAACACCACTTCCCGATCTGGCATGAGCGGCTTTTAAAAGCGTCAACTCTTTCTCGAGGAAAGTAGCACGGTGGTTCAGGTATTCACGGTAAATGAATGCGAGTCCAAGAATTATAAAGACTACCGGCACAACGGTATACGATAGATCCTGAATATATTCTGTCATAAAAATCAGATTTGAAATTGTAAACGCGGATTCAAAGATATTATTTGTATAGACTTCGATCATACCGCGCTATTCAACAGTCTGACTCAATTATACCAGTTGCAACTTGGCTACCGCTGTAAGTTTTAGTACCTTAAATGGATCGATTAAAAAACTCTTTAACGCAAAATAATCATGGACAAAATCAAACTTTCAGTAATATACTACAGCTCCACAGGTGGCAATCATCAAATGTCTAAATGGGTAGCTGAGAAGGCAGAAACTTCCGGCGCAGAAGTCCGGCGTGTGAGGATTAAAGAAATCGCTCCAAAAGAGGCTATTGACTCCAATCCAGCTTGGAAAAAATTTGTAGATGAGGCCAAAAATGAAAAAGAAGCGAGCCTCGACGATTTGGATTGGGCCGATGCCATCATCTGGTGTATTCCTACGAGATACGGTAGCTGGCCCTCACAGGCTGCAGCATTCATTGACACGACCGGTGGATTATGGTCCAAAGGAAAACTGGCCAATAAAATTGTCAGCGCCACTACCAGCGCCATGAACCCGCATGGTGGTCAGGAAGGTACCATACAAACCATCTACCGCACAATGATGCACTGGGGGGCAATCCTCGTTCCTACCGGATATACGGGAAAAGAAATCTTTGCCGCCGGAGGAAATCCTTATGGCACGTCCGCCGTTGTTGACGGGGAAGGAAGCATCAAGGACTCAGACAAAGTGAAAGCGGCAGTAGAACATCAGACTCAGCGGGTCCTGGAATGCGCCCAACAATTCAAAAATGGTAAGAAGAGCTGAGATATTTCTTTGGACAGAGTCTTAAAAATCTTCGTACAGTAAATACTTTTGACGGATTTCGAGAAAAGCGGTGAGATCGTTCTGCCATGATGCCCGGATTTCTTCCTCGTTCTTTCCAGCTCTAATCTGTTGCATCAATTCTTTGTTTCCCGCAAGGTTATTAAAGAATCCGCTCTTCAGGAAAAATTTTGATTGATCCGGGGCTTGCTGGTACATTTTCAACAGCCATTCCATATTGATGGACTCCATATTTTCGTAATCCCCAGCACTCAGATCAAAACCGACGCATGTTTCACCTTCGTGTGGTGGAAATTTTGAGACACCGGAAATACTTCGCGGTGTAAATTCATGATTCCCGCCAGTAAAACCAGGCATACCAATTTGTTGAAACGGCCTTTCGGTCCCGCGACCCACACTTACCTCCGTACCTTCAAAAAATGCGAGTGAAGGATAAAGGTAAATACTGGTCATATTCGGCAGGTTTGGAGACGGTGCCACCGGCAATTCATATCGACTGTTGTGCGAATAGCCTTCGCAAGGAATCACGTCCAATTTGCAGGTCAACCCCCCAGCCAACCAGCCTTCCCCGTTGATCATTTTGGCGTACTCCCCGACCGTCATTCCGTGGACCACCGGCACCGGGTGCATGCCTACAAAGGATTTGAACTCAGACTTCAGAACTGGTCCGTCCACATAGTGACCGTTTGGATTGGGTCGGTCGAGCACCAGAACCGGTATTTTCTTCTCTGTAGCAGCTTCCATAGCCAGATGCAACGTACTGATATAGGTGTAAAATCTCGCTCCCACATCCTGAATATCAAACACCAATATATCCACACCGTCCAACTGTTGCTGAGACGGTTTTTTGTTGTTTCCATACAGCGAAACGACGGGCAAACCGGTGGAAGCATCTGTTCCGCTTTCAACCAATTCTCCATCGGCAGCATCTCCCCGAAAGCCGTGCTCAGGTCCGAAAATCTTTACGACTTTAACATCTCTTGCAATTAACGTGTCCAACAAATGAACTCCATTTACAATAGAAGTCTGGTTTGCAACAAGCCCCACCCTTAAGTTTCCACAAGCTTTTACCACCTCATTCATTTGATCAGCGCCGGTGGTTAATTTTGGTCCTTCCACTACGAATTTTTCTTCAGTGGTTTGGTGTGTTTGCTCATTGTTTCCACGACACGCGGAAAGCCCGGTCATGACCATCAGCAGCGGAGTCAACAGCATGGGCCGCAGGATTAATTTCCTACTTTTACCCAGCTTAAAAAAATGATGTAAATTCTTGAATTTCGAATCGTTCATAGCACGCAGAATGCTCAAAGGTAGCGAAAGCGGTGAAAAATCGTTTTCCAAACCAATTGTCGGTATCGCTCTTGCCGGCATAGCGCTGGGGATGACGGTCATGATTTTGTCGATGGCCATTGTTACGGGATTTAAATCAGAGGTTCGCAATAAAGTCACCGGGTTCGGAGCACACATTCAGATCACCGGATTGTCGATGAACAATTCCTTTGAATCGGAGGCTCTTTTGTACGATTCGGCAATGGCTGCCAATATTTCCCCGATCAAATCGGTCAAACACGTGCAGGTATATGCTACCAAACCCGGAATTGTGGAAACTCCTGAAGACATTCAGGGTGTGATCACCAAAGGTATTGGCGCTGACTTCGACTGGTCTTTCTTCAACGATAAATTGGTGACAGGATCTCTTCCAGCCATCTCGGATACGGCAACAAGCGACGATGTGTTGGTTTCGAAGTCGCTGGCAGATTTACTGAATCTGCAGGTAAGCGATCGCATTTCCATCTATTTTTCCAATCAGTCGGGCAGCCTCAGTCCTCGACGCTTCACCATCACCGGAATGTATGAAACCGGTTTGAAAGAATTTGACAATCAGTTTGTCTTTATTGACATAGCCCATTTGCAGCGCATCAACCGGTGGGGAATCGAAGCCCAGGTACGACTGAAAGAAAACTGTGCGGAAGGAACCATTTCGCTGGAACCGCTTGTATTCGGAGGGGATGGAAAGCACCGCTATAGATGGTCGGACATTGGCCTTACGGATTCTCAGAAACGGGAAGTCTGCATAACCTCAGATAGTACAATTCAGCTCGTTGTCAGCGACCGATCTGAGACCAAACCTGACTCCGTCCAAATCAAATTCAGCTACCCCGATAGTGCCACTGTATGTTTGTGCGATCCTGCGGGAATGGTAACAATCACTACTGGCGGCGGCAGCGATCACCACTACATTGGAGGTTACGAAGTGATTTTGCACAACTTTAGTGATCTTCAGCAGGCAGAAATCGATGTTTACAACGAACTGGAATACGATCTTAAAACCACGACGATTGCAGAGCGCATACCGGAAATTTTCAATTGGCTCGAGATGATCGACATCAACCCGAAGATCATCATTACCTTGATGATTGTTGTAGCCGTCATCAACATGTCTTCCGCTCTTCTGATCCTGATTCTGGAAAGAGTAAATATGATCGGCA